>NZ_JAYUPA010000944.1:0-8084 GCF_043760365.1 Armatimonas sp. | reverse complement strand
AGCACAGCTCGATAAAGTGCGCCCCCTTGAGCGCGGACTCGGAGAAGAGTACCCCGTTGTTGGCGATAATCCCCACCGGCCAGCCCTCCAGGCGTGCGAAGCCACAGACCAGGGTCATGCCGTAGCCGGGCTTGAACTCGTGGAACCGCGAGCCGTCCACGAGGCGAGCGATGACCTCGCGAATCTCAAAGGGCTGGCGCAGGTCCGCAGGGAGAATCCCGTAGAGCTCGTCGGCGGTGTAGAGCGGCTCTTCAGGGGCATACGGTGCGCCCACACTTGCGTTTGGCAGGTGCGCGACGGCTTCACGGAGGAGAGCAAGGGCTTCGTCCTCGTTCTCCGCCAGATAGTCTGCGACGCCTGAGAGCCTGGTGTGGACATCGCCGCCGCCCAGCGCTTCGGCGCTTACTTCCTCACCCGTGGCGGCTTTCACCAGTGGCGGACCTGCGAGAAAGATCGTCCCGTTGCCCTTCACGATCACGGTCTGGTCGCTCATTGCGGGCACATACGCGCCGCCCGCCGTGCAGCTTCCCAGAACTGCCGCGAGCTGCGGGATACCCGCCGCGCTCATCTGTGCCTGGTTGTAGAAAATCCGCCCGAAGTGCTCTTTGTCCGGGAATACCTCCGCTTGAAGCGGGAGATACGCGCCGCCGGAGTCCACAAGGTAGAGGCAGGGGAGCCGGTTCTCCAGCGCGATCTCTTGCAGGCGCAGGTGCTTTTTGACGGTCAGGGGAAAGTACGTCCCGCCTTTCACCGTGGCATCGTTGGCGACAATCGCGCAGGGCTGTCCGTGAATGGTTCCTATCCCGGTGACAATCCCCGCGCCGGGGGCCTGCTCCGCGTACATGCCGTCAGCGGCCAGTGTCGAGAACTCCAAAAAAGGCGCACCGGGATCGAGTAGCGCCGCGATGCGCTCCCGTGCTAGCTTCTTGCCTCGGCTATAGTGTTTTGCCACGGTCTGGGGGCCACCGCCCTGGCAGACAAGTGCTGTTTTTTGGCGCAGGGTGGCGATCAGGGTTTTGTAGTGTGCCACATTCTGCCCAAAGGTCGGCGCGGCGGTGTCAACGGCGGTGTCGAGTAGCTCCATAGTCTGATTGTACCTGGGACGAGCCAGTGGAGATGGCTTGAAGGAAATCAACCGGTTTTGGGAGAATATCTGGGTATGCTTCTCCATCCTGATCGCTGTTTTTCACCGGAGCCCGCCCGTCGCGGCATTGCGCGGCAACTGTATTCCCAGGTCAAGTGCCTGTCGCTCGTCTGCCCGCATGGCCACGTGGATCCGGCGCTCTTCTCCGACCCCGACTATCGCTTTGGCAGCCCCACGGAGCTTTTACTTATTCCCGATCACTATGTCTTTCGGATGCTCTACTCTCAGGGCGTCGCGCTGGAGGCGCAGGGAATCCCACGGCGCGACGGTGGCCCGACGGAGAGCGATCACCGGAAGATCTGGCAGGTGTTCTGTGAGCATTTCTCTCTTTTTGCCGGAACCCCCAGTGGCCAGTGGCTGACACAAGAGCTGGTCGAGGTTTTTGGAGTGACGGAGAAGCCCAGCGCCGTCAGCGCAATGCGCCTCTACGACGAGATCGCGGCCAAGCTCGAAACGTCGGCATTTCGACCCCGTGCGCTCTTTGAGCAGTTTAATATTGAGGCGCTCTGCACCACAGATGCAGCGAGCGATTTGCTAGGCCACCATCGCCGTATTAGAGACTCAGGCTGGAAGGGTAAGATTCTGCCAACATTTCGGCCCGATGCTGTTGTGAATCTGGAGGCGCTGAGCTGGCGCGGGAATATCACGGCACTGGAGAGCGCAAGTGGGATTGAAATCACAAGCTACGCCGTATTTTTAGAGGTGCTCCGCAACCGGCGGGCGTTCTTTAAGAGCCTGGGAGCCACCGCGACCGACCACGCCGCCGTCACTGCGGATACCACGCCGCTCCGTGAGTCAGAGGCTAGCGTCATTTTTGAGAGAGCGCTTCAGGGCAAGAGTGCGCCCGGCGATGCGCCACGCTTTATGGCGCACATGCTCTTCACCCTTGCCGGAATGAGCGCTGAGGATGGCCTGACGATGCAGCTTCATATCGGGAGCTACCGTAATCACAACCGCTCGGTCTTTGAAAAATTTGGGGCCGATAAAGGTGCTGATATTCCGGTTGCGGGCGAGTTCACGCGCAACTTATTACCGCTGCTCAGCGCTTTTGGCAGCGACCCGCGCCTCTCACTGGTTCTATTCACGCTCGATGAGAGCCTCTACTCACGAGAGATGGCGCCGCTGGCGGGGCACTACCCCGCGCTACGCCTGGGGCCGCCGTGGTGGTTTTTTGACAGCCGTCTCGGGATGCGGCGCTTTCTGGACAGCGTGGTTGAGACAGCGGGTATATGGAATCTCGCGGGCTTCAACGACGACACCCGCGCGTTTTGCTCCATTCCCGCCCGCCACGATGTCTGGCGGCGTGTGGTGTCGGACTGGCTCGCCGGGCTCATGGTCGAGCATCTGATAGACGAAGAAGAAGCGGTGTCTATGGCGGAAGCACTTTGCTATAGTCTCGCCAAGACGGCCTATCGCCTGTAATGTTTCGCTTGGGATTATTTTATTTGGGGGGGATCGCTACGCGAGTGGGGACGGCAAAGGTTACGTCTTCGCCACCGCCGCCTAGCATCTGGCGACGCTGCTCGGGTGTCATGTTCTGCATCATTTGACCGAACTGTTGCATCAGTTTCATGCGCGCTGTCGGGTCCATGTTGGAGAAATTCCCCAGAATCTGGGAGAAGTCTGTCTGCCCATTGGCTCCCGTGATACCGTCGGCGGAGCGGCGGTTATTGGGATTAAACAGCACATAGACCGGCTTGAGACCCAGTGTCGTGACGACAGGAGTGGCTTTCTCCGGGGAGAGCTTCTGCCCCAGCACCTCGACGATTCCCGGCTCACCAGGCTTCTCTGAGGAGCGGCCAAACAGACGGGTCTGGATATCTAGAAACGCGGCGACATCATCGCCCCGGTAGAAACGCGTGCTGGCGGGGAGCATCGCTTTCTTCCAGACAGTGCCAGGCGGGAGCGACTTTACCACTTTGTCCAGAAGCGCTTCGAGGTTCTGTGGGGTGGCACTTTCACGTGGGTAGTCGGCCTGGGCACCTGCGAGCGACGACTCCGCGACCACGGAAATACCCGCGTTTTTGGCGAGAGTTTGGAGCACGGTCTCCAGGGGACGGGGGCGTGTAAGGCGCTGTTCGGGGGCGACACGCTCGTCTTGGGCGCGTACCGGAGCACCAACGGCGGCGATCACTGCTGCCAGAGCAAGAAAAGTTATTGTCTTCATGGGCTGATTATATCGCAATTGGTTTGACAGAAAGTAAACACACCGCTAAAATACCTAGGCAATGGATCTCGATCTGCGCAAGCAGCGTATTTTAAGTGCCGTGGTGCAGGACTATGTCTTGACGGCGGAGCCGGTTGGCTCACAAATTCTCGTGGAGCGGTATGCTCTGGGGGTGAAGTCCGCCACGGTACGCAACGAGCTGGCGGAGCTGAGCGAGCGCGGTTTTCTGCGCCAGCCGCACACATCGGCGGGGCGCGTACCCTCTGACCGGGGCTATCGTTTTTACGTCAACCGCCTGATGCCATTAACTCCCCTGGGGCGTCCCGAGGCGCAGCGCATTCAGCAGACACTTCTCTCGGTTGAGAGCGAGTTTGATGCGATCTTGCGCAAGACTTGTCAGTTGCTCAATCAGCTCACCAAGCTTCCTGCTGTTGTGACTTCCCCTGAAGCGCCCGATGACACGCGCTTGCGGCAGGTTTTTCTCTCGCCGACGGCGGCGGACAAAACTTTACTAATGCTGCTTTTTTCCACAGGGCGCACAGAGCACCGCTTACTGCCCGATGTCGCCTTGAGTGCGACCGAGGCGCTCGCCCTGGCAAGCGCTCTGAATGCTCGTCTGCGAGACAAGCCTCTCTCAGAGCTGCGCCGCATTGCTCAGGAAAGTGAGCTTCCCCCCGTGGAACTGGCGGGGAGAGTACGGCTCTGGCAGCGCTTAGTGCGCGAGCTTGTGCAGGTCATGCAGAGCATTACGGAGAACACTCCCGTCTTTGTGGAGGGCACCCGCAGTGTGCTGGCGCAGCCGGAGTTCCGCGATGTAGAGCGCCTTAGTCAGCTCTTTGTGATTCTTCAGGAGCGCGCCGCCATGCTGGAGCTGCTGCACCACGAGGCCGAGGCGGAACTGGCGGTACGAATCGGGGAGGAGCTAGGGCGTCCTGAGCTGGCTTGTTTTGCTGTGGTGAGCTCACCCTACTTTGTGGGGACACGGGAGCGTGGCAGTATCGGGGTAATCGGCCCGACCCGAATGGACTACAGTGTGGCCGCGGTGAGCGTGCGCTTTCTTGCCAGCACGCTCTCCGAGCTGCTCACACAGCTTGCCGTGAGTGCCTGATACTTAACCCCGGTACTCGAAGCTCCGGTAGGGAAAATAGCTGCGGTAGAGTAGCGCTTGAACTTGTGGCATAAACGGGTAAGTCAGGAGCATCATCAGCAGGCTCAGCGGCCAGAAAGCCCCGCCCGACAGCCCGTCCAAAAAATTCAAGGTCCAGACAAAGAGTGCGGCGTAGAGGAGCTCGGGCTGAAGAGTCTTAATGCTCAGCCGGAGCGTCTCCATCAAAGTGAGCTTCCGATCCGCCAGAATTGGGCAGACGAGCAAGAGGAGTCCTTCGAGGAGGAATCCCAAAAGCGCCGTCGTTCTGTACCCGAGCTGAATCAGTCCTCCCACCAGCAGCGAGGTTAGCAGGGTGGTCCAGAGGCCCGAGGAGGGCGCGAGGAGCCGCCGTAGACGGACTTGCTCGCCGTTAAGCTGATCCAGTGTCATGCGGCAGAGCCCTGTCTGGAAGAAACGGTTCACTCCCCGAAGAACTGACCACAGCACGACGCCGAGTAGGAAACGCTGCCAGCCCTCCTCTGGGACTCGGATGAGCCGCACCAGAAGCAACCAGAGGGCGAGCTGCGTACTACAGGCCAGCAGCGATGCCCCCAGCCAGCGCCAAGGGTGGGCACGGTAGAGCGCCCAGGCATTCATGACCAGACCGATATTCAGGTGATGGGAGGGAGGCATGGACTACTGGCCCTCCTGCGTTGCGGTTGGACTAAAGCGCTCCGGGTAGAAGGCGCGGTAGAGCAGGACAATGCACAGGGGGTAGAGAGGCAGGGAGAACAGTATCCCAAGGCCACAGGCAGCGAAGCCCACCATTGATGCCATGCCACTGAGCAGGATAAATGCCAGCGAGATCCAGAACTCCTGGCGCATCACCCGGACGCTCTCCTTCAAGGCTGCCACGGGCTCCAGGTTGCGATCTAGAATGAGAAGACTGCTGAGCGTAAAAAATGTCGTCAAAAGAATCTCAGGTACGATTAGGAGCAAGGGAAGAAAGCCCGGCAGGACACCAAACAGGGCGGAGACCGCGCCCAGAAAAAGCCCAAGGATCGCCAGAGGCCCAAACTTGGAAAAAGCACCGGTAAAGCTTGTCGCGCTCAGTGTCTCCCCACGAAGCTGCTTGAGAGCCATGTACTGAAGGCCCGCGCCCATGATGGTGGAGACGAGAGTGACCACGATGGAGAGTAGGCCCGAGACGGTGGGGTTGGTCTGCTCCGGGTTCTTTGTGAGCTGAAAGGCCCAGTAGATGTAGATCGGGCTGATAAAGAGGGAGGTCAGGAGGACGGTGAGTGTCGCGGCCCCGACCCAGGCCCCGAGCTGCTTCTGGAGGAGCTGAAACGCTTCGCCGATGAACTCGAACTTGACACGCTGCGTGGGCGGCATGTAGGCGGGAGGCTGCGTGGGGGGAGGCTGTTCTTGGTCAGAATACATAGGGCTGTTCTCCTTCAGAAGACAGCCCCAGTATAACGTCAAGCCCTTCGTTTGTGCTACTTGCTGCGGCCTTTATGCTACTTGCTCCGGCTATTGACAACCACGATAGGAACCGGAAAACCTTCCAGCAACTTATCGGCCTCAGAGGGCTCACAGGGCTCGTCACGGTGACCAAAGTGGCTCCCGATCACCGCCAAGTCGTAGTGGTTTTCCTTGACCTCGGCGCGGAGCGCATGGGCGACATCCGGGGCGACTTGAATGCGGGTGCGGACGTAGTAGCCGTAGTCGCGCAGAAACTTACGTGCCGAGTCCAGTGCCTGTTCGGCATGCTTCCAGCGTGCTTGTCGCAGAGTGTCCAGCTCCGGGCTCGTGCCCCCCGTCGGGGGAACTGTGGCCAGTAGGGTCATCTGAGCGCCTGTCATCGGAACCATCAGACGGGCGGCCTCCAGAAAGTTATCTGATGCTCTGATTTTAGACCAAGCTACGGCTCTGGGAATCTGCTAAATGACGGATTCGACGGCTGGCAACAATTTTGTTGGCACAGTCGGGGCAGT
Organism: Armatimonas sp.; assembly: GCF_043760365.1. Taxonomy (GTDB): domain Bacteria; phylum Armatimonadota; class Armatimonadia; order Armatimonadales; family Armatimonadaceae; genus Armatimonas. The sequence continues at coordinate 1,689 of NZ_JAYUPA010000944.1, read as the reverse complement.
AGTGCTTCCAAGCGCCGCTCTCCTGAACAAAGAGCCAGCGGGGAGGAGTAAGCTCTGTGGAGCGGACACCTTCCAGACGCACCGGAACGGGCACCGAGGCAGTGCACCCCGCTCCATCGCAGTTTAGGTAACGTCCATTCACACTCCGACTCATGGAGCCATTTTAAGCTCCGTCTATCTGCTTGCCGTCTGCTAAACGGCGTATTAGTTGTAGGTGGAGAGCTTGGGGAGGTCGGCTTCGTTGACTAAGCCTTGGCGGGCGGCCCAGACAGCGGCCTGTACCCGATCCGAAACCCCGAGCTTGCCGATGACGTGCTCGACGTGGGTCTTGACGGTTCCCTCGCTGATAAAGAGCACTCCCCCAATCTCCCGGTTAGTGAGCCCTGTGGCCACTAACTTCAGAACTTCTTCCTCGCGCCGGGTGAGTGGCTCGATGAGATCGGCGGCCTGTGCGGAATCCCCTACGACTTTAAGGGAACGAATCAGATCCTGCGCGGTGAGTAGTTGTTCACCGCGTAAGACGGCACGCATGGCCTCCAAAAGTGCGTCGTGGTCTATTCCCTTGAGCAGGTAGCCCGCTGCGCCGCCCGCCACAGCGCGCGCCATGTAGGTCGGGTTGTCATAGGTGGAGAGCATGAGCACGGTAGTTTTGGGAAGCGCCGTCTTAATGGCCACGAGGGCGCTGAAGCCATCACCACCGGCCATGCGGATGTCTAGCAACACGAGGTGCGGTTTTGTTTCCTGTGCCACAGTCACCCCTTCGTTGCCAGAAGACGCTTCCCCGACGACATCGAACTCCGTGCCGCGTAGCATGGCCTTGACTCCGCCACGGACGATGGTGTGGTCATCCACTAAAACGACGCTATACCTGGTACTCATCTTTGTTTTTATTCCTCATAGTACGAAACGGGAAAACTTGCGGAGAGCTGGGTCCCTTTGCCAGGAGCGCTCTCAATGAGGAGCGTCCCTTCGAGCAAACGAACCCGCTCCGCCATTCCGTGCAGTCCGATATGCTTGTCATCGGCGTGGGTACGTCCCGGGTCGAATCCACACCCATCGTCGGTGATATTTAAAAGCAGTAGGCTCTCGCCCTCTTGCAGGAGCGTGACCTGAACGTGCTGCGCCACCGCGTGCTTACGAGCATTGGTCAGTGCCTCCTGAGCCACCCGGTAGACCGCCGTCACGAGGGGGGTGCTAAAGCGCTCCCCCTCCACATTGTGCAGAAAATCTGCCTCCACCCACCCTGCACGCACTTTCTCTTCCTGGACAAGCTGTGCCAGCGCCCCTGATAGGCCCATGTCATCGAGCGCCAGTGAGCGCAGACCATTGACAAGCCGCCGAGACTCGACGACCGCATCCTTGAGATACTTGAGCCCCAGAGTCAGGTTCTCGTCGTCCTTACCGTAGACGCGCTGGAAAGCGGCCAGGTGCATATGAGCCGCCATGACATACTGTGTCAAGCCATCGTGCAGGTCGTAGGCCACCGCGCGGCGCTCTTCCTCCTGCGCGGTGATAAGCCCCGCCACCAGTGCCCGCTGGCGCTTCAGGAGCTGCCAGTTGCGGATTGCCACGGCCAGGTGCATCGAGAGTGCCTGGATTGTCCGCTCGTCTTCTTCCGTGAACCCACCGGGTTTTTCGGTGAGGTAGATACTCCCCAAGACTGTCTGATCGTAGCGTATAGGAACCCCG
>NZ_JAYUPA010000943.1:0-8102 GCF_043760365.1 Armatimonas sp. | reverse complement strand
TGGCGATTGTCAGGCCGATCACCGTGAAGAGAGCGCAGACGGTAACAGCGACGACGAGTCCGAGGAGGCGCTTCATGCGATGCCTCTTTTTAATGCGTCTGCAACGGGATGCAGCTCCACCATTAAAGCCGCGAAGCCGTCGGGGGTAACTTGCTGAGGGCCGTCTTTGAGAGCGCTCTCGGGGTGGGGATGCACTTCGATGAGGAGGCCGTCCGCTCCCACGGCGACCGCACCCCGGCAAAGAGCGGCGACGAGTGCGGAGCGGCCCGTGCCCTGCGACGGGTCCACGATCACGGGCAGGTGCGTGAGAGTTTTGAGGGCAGGGACGGCGGCTAGGTCGAGAGTGTTACGGGTGTAGGTTTCAAACGTCCGAATGCCGCGCTCACAGAGAATCACGTTCGGGTTGCCTTCCAGCAGGATATACTCAGCTGCCTGAAGCCACTCCAGCAGGCTCGCCGACATCCCACGCTTCAGGCAGACAGCGGTTTGGGTGCGCCCGACTTCGCGCAAGAGATCGTAGTTTTGCATGTTGCGGGTACCGATCTGGAGAATATCCGCGTGGCGGCAGACCGTCTCGACCAGGCGCGGATCCATGACTTCCGTGATGATTGGCAGGCCCGTCTCGGCCTTGGCTTCTGCCAGAATCTCCAGCGCTTCGATTCCCAGCCCGCGAAAGCCGTAGGGCGACGTGCTGGGCTTGTAGGCACCACCGCGTAGCACCGTGGCACCCAGGGCTTTGACGGCGCGTGCCGTGGTGAGGGTCTGTTCACGACTCTCGACGCTGCACGGCCCCGCCATCACAACGACCGGGCAGCCCTCGCCAATGGCGACGTTGCCAACGGTAACAATTGTGGGAGTGGGCTTTGCACTGCGTGCTGCGAGTTGGTAGGCTAGCCCCTTGTTTATGTCAGGCACGATGTCAGCGCCTCTAGGAATCGTGTGTTCTGCTCCGGGGTTCCGATCGTGACACGCAGATGTGTTGGTAGATCTTTGGGAAAGGCACGGACGATAATTCCCTGCTTGAGGAGTGCATCAAACATCTCTTTGGCGGGCCTGCCGGTATCAACCACAATAAAGTTGGCGCGTGTCGGCACCCAGCTCAGGCCCAGCTTCTCAAAGCCCGCGATGAGCTGTGCAATGCCATCGTCGTTGTTTTTCTTGGTGCGCGCAATAAACTCCGTGTCGTTGAGTGCCGCCGCCGCTGCCACCTGTCCCGCAAGATTGACATTGAAGGGGGAGCGGGCCTGGTTGATCAGACGGATCACTTCAGGCGCGGCCACGCCGTAGCCCACACGGAACCCTGCAAGGCCATAGAGCTTGGAGAATGTCCGCAGGCAGATCACCGGCAAGCCCGCCTTGACCCCGTCTAGGGCGCGTGGCACCTTGGGGTCGTCTTCGACATACTCGGCGTAGGCTTCATCCAGAACCAGGAACGCACGGGGGGGCAGGGCCGCAATAAGTGTCTCGACATCCGCCTTAGAGATCACCGAGCCAGTGGGATTATGCGGGTTGGCGACAAAGACCAGGCGGGTTTTCTCGGTGCAAGCGGCAGCCATCGCGGTGGCATCGTGGCGCATATCCCCTGCGGTGAGAGGGACTTTCACGGTTTTCGCGCCCGCCAGAGTGGCGGCCGTTTCGTAGAGCACAAAAGTGGGGTCGCCGACCACAATCTCATCGCCGGGCTCTAAAAATGTCAGCCCGAGCAGGTGGATAATCTCATCGCTGCCGTTGCCAAAGATCAGGGAGTCCGGGGAGAGGCCAAACTTCTCGGTGACAACCTCGCGTAGCGCATGACACGCACCATCGGGATAGAGTGCCAGAGTGGGGAGCGCGGCCTGGAGCGCGGCGATTCCCAGCGGGGAGGGACCCAGCGGATTTTCATTTGAGGCCAGCTTAATGATCTCCCCGACAATGCCCAGCTCCCGCTTGACATCGGCGATAGGCTTCCCGGGCTGGTAGGGGATAAGGTCTGAGATGCGATCCGAGACTGCGAGGCGTTCACTATTCACAGGAGAAGTTTACCCTATGACCCTGAGCACCGGAACGATTTAGGGATATAATAAAGTATAGTGAACGGACGAAGTAAAGTGAACGGAAAAATAACTCCCCCCACAACCCGCCGTGGCAGTGCTCCCGCTGCGTCGCCACGCCGCCCGGGCCGTCGCCGCAAGAGAGCCAACCCTCTCCGAAAGCTGATTGGCTTTGGTGCCCTTGCGGCTGTGATTGGCGGCGGTATCTGGGCAGGGAAGATCTTCTCCAAGATCGCTCCAGGAATTGGTCTGGGGGGAGTGGTCACGCTGATAGATCACCCCGAAAAGTTCTTTCCAAATAAAGACCAGATTACGGTCTTGTTGATTGGCAAGGACTATGAGTACGATAAGAACTACCAGCGCTACACGGGCAAGTCTAGCCGCGCTGACTCGATCATGCTCCTGACACTGGATCTCAAGAAAAAGCATGTCTCCGCTCTCTCGATCCCGCGCGACACCCGAATCCGAGTGGCGGGGAAGACGGGCAAGATCAACGCGACAATTCGTGAGGATACGTATCCGGGGATCGCGGGGCCTGGGCTTCTGTGTGACGCCGTGGAAGAGATAACGGGCGTCCGGCCCGATTTTTATATTGCTATAAAGCCGGATGCTGTTGGTAACCTTGTGGAAGAGCTTCGTGGGGTTGAAGTTGAGACGATTGATGCTTTCGAGTATCACGATAATAAAGCGGGACTTCATGTCAAACTCCCTAAAGGTACTGTTCAGATCGCCAGCGCAAACGATGCTGTTGGGTACTGTCGCTATCGTGAGGTGGATATCTACCAGCGTAATCCCGATGGTTCTCCCATCGCTACTGGGCGGACAACGTTTCGGCTGAAGCCTCGTTCAGAGATTGCGGAGCTGAATCGCTGCCTGGAAAATGGGGATACCCGCCGGATGGCGCGTCAGCAAAATATGATTCGTGCTATGATTGCCTCGGGGAAGCGGCAGCTTTTTCGGGTGGATAAGATCATTGACACGACGCTAAAGCAGTTCGACACGGATCTGAAGCGCGACCAGCTCCTCGCGATCGCGTCTCTCTATCGCGCCACGCAACCCGATCAGGTGGCATCTGCGACCCTTGCGGGAGAGTTTGAGAAGAAGAAACCCTTCTTCTTTATCCCGGATCGGCGCAAGACGGAGGCACTGGTGCAGTGGTTGGTCTATGGCGATGAGCAGGCAGCCAATCGGGTGACGACGGTGGCGGTGCAGAATGCGACCGCGATCTCGGGGGCCGCGCGGCGTGCGGCGGAGCTTTTGCGGGATCAGGGGAACTTTGACGCGGACTATGTGAAAGAGGCGTCGAAGCAAACCGAGACCAAGACAATGATCTGGTTTACGAAGGCTACGAACAAGCCGCGTGCGGAGCGTGTTTCTAAGCTGCTCGGCGGCGGGACAATTCAAAAAGACATGTCCCCGGACATGACCGGTGCTCTCAAAGAGGCTAAGCCCGATATCAACGTCGTTCTTGGCTCCGACCTTGCGGCGCATCTGGGCGACCAGTCCGCGCTGCGCTAAGATGCCCCGTCTGGATTGTTTGGTTGCCACCATAACCTCCATTGAGCGCGTCACTGTTGTTGCACTCTGGGGGCGAGCACAGGTTATAGGGGAGCAGGCAGAGCGCAAGATTGTCGCTTACCCCACACTGACTGGCCCACTGAGCGTGGGCGACGACGTACAGCTCAATGTGACCGCGACTAACCTTTCGCTGGGAACCGGTGGGGTGGATTTTGTGATGGGACGGGCTTCTTCCTGCCCCCTGGCCCCCGTCGGGTACCCTCGGGGTGGGGGGAATCACAAGCAAGTGGAGCATATCATCAAGCTTCGCTACACACCACTTCAGCACGCGGTGGCTGTGGCTGAGCAGAGCGCGGCGTGGGACGATACTGTGGTAGCGCTAGAGGGCGTGCGCGTCGTGGCCTGCTTGCTGCACAGCCAGGTCGCACTGGTAGCGGCGGCGGCGAAGGCGGCGAGCCCAGAGGTGCGTATTGCCTACGTGATGACCGACTCGGCTGCGCTTCCCCTGGGATTCTCCAAGCTGGTTGGGCAGCTTCGTGCGGTGGGGCTACTGGATAGTACTCTCACCTGTGGGCAGGCGTTTGGTGCGGAGCGCGAGTGTGTGACCTTGCCATCGGCTCTCATCGCGGCGCAGACGCTCGAAAAAGCGACCCTGATCATTGTTGCACCCGGGCCAGGGAATGCGGGCACAGGGACACGCTACGGCTTCTCGGGGATTGAGCAGGCGTGGGCGCTTCATGTTGTTGCGGCTCTGGGCGGGAGGGCAATCTGTTGCCTACGTGCCTCCGAGGCGGATCCGCGTGCGCGGCATCGTGGTGTCTCACACCATAGCCGCACGGTTCTGGAACTCTGTGGTGCACGTCCCCTTGCGGGTTGGCCTCAGGGAACACCACTGCCAGATAACATTGCCGCTGAGCTCGTCCTGACCGACCCTGAGCCTGGGCTGCTCTTGTTAGAAAAAAATAAAATTCGCGTCACGAGCATGGGACGAACTGCCGAGCAAGATCCGCTGTTCTTCCGTGTGAGTGCTGCATCAGGGTGTGTGTGATACACTTATGAGGATGCTCTTTACCCCCGACGATTCTGAGTTCGCTGCTTTCGAGACCCGCTTTCGCTGGTTTGAGCACGTCTTGCTCGCTGCCTGGAACGAGATCCAGGCCGATGAGGAAGTTCCTGGGCCGCTCCACTGGCTCACGCTCTTGCCCGAGGGAACGGATCTGGATATTGAGGATGTCGAGTGCAGCCTAGCCTACCAAGCGGACTCGGGCTACTGTGCGACGGTCTGGGATGCGAGTGGCGTGGAAGATGATCTGCCGTGGGCTGTCTTTCTTGTGGATGACTTTGGGGCGCGTCTCCTGCCCGAGTACAGCCTTTTTGAGGGGGAAGAGGAGCTTCCCAGTACGGCGCTCGAAGCTATTTTGGCACGGGCAGAGCGGGAACTTCCCGACTTGCTCCTCTCAGGGACATTAGACCGCACCGGCGAGCCGCTGAGCATTCCCGAGTGGCTGGTAAAACCGATTTTTATCGAGGAAACGTAAAATGATGAACCTGACTGAGACTGTCACCGAGAGCGAGCGCCTCTACGAGGGGCGTGTGGTGAGCCTGCGTGTAGACAGCATCGTGCTGCCCAACGGGAAACCCGGTAAGCGTGAAGTCGTCGAGCACGGTGGGGCAATCGCTGTGGTGGCGCTAGATGCTGCGGGCAATGTCTTGCTGGTACGGCAGTTCCGTCTGCCGACAGGGGGGACGCTCTTAGAAGTGCCTGCGGGGGGGATTGAGGCGGGCGAAGACCCTGCGCTTGCGGCGGGGCGTGAGCTCGCCGAGGAAATCGGGTTCACCCCTGGAAAGCTTACCGCTCTCTACGAAGCCTATGTGGCACCCGGCTACTGCACCGAGAAGATCTGGGGGTATCTGGCGGAGGAGCTAGTGGCGGCACCAGGAGCCCATACGGATCACGATGAGTTTGTCGAGACCGTTGCTCTCTCGCTCGAGGATGCTCTGGCGGCGATCACGGATGGGCGTATTCAGGATCTGAAATCAGTGGCTTGTTTGACCATGGCGGCGCGTCTTCTGGCTCAGCGTGGCTGAGACTTGACATAGTCTAGGTCCCAGAAGAAAGCCGAAAAATCGTTGCCAAACTGGGGCTCCTTGATGGGGGTCACCTGGAATTTCCGGATCGCTGGGAGTAGCTCCGCCGGGTACGAAATGCGGTCACGCAGCGCGTTGCTCTCGGTGGTCGGCAGCAGCTCGGAGAGGGAGAAGAGCCCGATCACGCGTCGGTAGGTCTCGGCCCAGGGCTGGATCGCCGCATTCTCGGGCCGATCCCAGCGGATTGAGGGCGTGACACCAAAGCCGACAATCTCCTTGTGAAGCAGCTGTTCCAGCTCCAGAAAATCCGTTGCACTGGTAGGGAGAAGTGTCACGGGGACATTGGCGTAGTAGGCCATCGTCAGTGCATCATCTGCCGCCAGGACACCGTCGCCCTGGGTCTGGATCTGCTCCAAGTACTGCCCACTGGCTCCCAGAAAACTATAGAGGCGTGGGGGAGCGGGGGCGGCACGCAGCGCGAGGAGCTGAGCGATTCCGGAGAGGCAGCACCCAAACGTCCAGAGAAGTAAGACCCCACGGCTATGGAGACGAGGCAGGCGCCGGGCATGCACGACGGTCTCCAGAAAACCTGCGCCCAGCACGGCGACTGCGGGCGCATAGAGCAAGAGCACTTCGGCACACTCCTCTGCGGGAAAGAAAAGACTCAAGGCGGCGAGATGAAGGGGAAGTGCCAGCAAGAGCAAGCGACGGAGCGTATTGAGCCGGTCGTCCGTAAATCGGATCAGGCTTGAGGTGAGAAAGAGAAGCAGTGCAAGCCCCAGTGTGGCCACGGAGCGAGGAATTAGCTCGGTGAGGGTATGCCCCGTTCTTGCTGCCACTTCCACATGACCACCACGCGACAGATAGCTGGTGAGGGTGGCGGGGAGAGAAGTGGCATGGTAGAGCGTGGTTCCTGGATAGCTCTCCGTTTGCATGGTGAGCTCGATCCCTCGGCTATGAAACAGAGGGTTGTGCGCAAATTTGTAGGCGCGAAGAAGCTGTGGTGCGGCCACGATACTGGCTGCAATGCCAAAGGCCAGTACCGCTCTCACATCTCTGCGGGTGACACGAACGATATGCCAAAAAAGTAAGGGGAGCAGCAGAAGGGCAGAGTAGATCGTCAGGAACAATAGCCCCCAGAGCACACCTGCGATAATTGCCAGAGAGAGAGGGGCACGCTTGCTGGACATACGAACATCCAGGGGCACTAGGGTGGCATACAGAAGTGCACCCAGCAGAGCGAGCAGGAGTCCTGGGCCCGGCAGGACGGTGGCAAGGATTGCGCCCCCACTCCAGACAAATAGGAGGGCTGCACGGCGGCCATCGCGCTGTGGGAACCAGCGGCGGGCGAGCCAGAGGGTTACCAGGCTACTGACCAGCAGCAGAAGGATTCCCAGTAAGGTCGCCGCACGCTGGCCTTGCCCCCCCCGTGTCTCTTTCAAGGCTTTCATGCTCACAGCCACTAGCCCCGTGTAGAGAATCCCATGGCGCATGTCCGGCAGGGCACCGTCTCCGTAGGCACTCAATCGGCTCGCATCCAAAGGACGTAGAAAAGGGGTTCCCAGCCGATTATTTGCTGCCGTGTAGCGTGAGACCAGCACCTGTTCCATTGCTGCGGGGGGCAACGCTATGGGAGCCTTGAGTCGTGGGAGCAGAAGCAGGCAAGGAACTGCCAGCAACAGGAGAGTGAGTGCGTTGCGAACGAGCCGATTCAGAGTCATCGGAGATAGCCTTAGTACGCGCCCTGCCGCTTGAGGACACTCACCACGGTTCTCATCAGAATCTCAATATCCAGGGCGAGGGAGCGATTGTCAATGTAGTACATATCGAGCTTGACGCGCTCATTATAGGAAACATTTTGTCGTCCACTGACTTGCCATAGCCCCGTCAGGCCGGGTTTAACCGAAAGAAGCTTGCTGGAATACTCGCCGTACATGGCCAGCTCGGGCGGCGAGATCATTCGTGGCCCCACCAGTGTCATCTGTCCTCGAAGGACGTTGAAAAGCTGAGGAAACTCATCCAGGCTGGCACGGCGAAGCTTATGGCCCACTTTCGTGACACGGGGATCGTCGCGCAGCTTAAAGTCTTTCTGGAACTCCGCCATAAGCTCTGGGTGCATTTCCAGCAAAAAATCTGCATTCACGACCATGGTACGAAACTTAAAGGCATCAAAGCTATTGGGCACCCCTCCCTGATAGTCTTGATGGGCGAGGACACGCCGTCGGTGGAGGATCGGTCCAGGCGAGGAAAGACGCACGAGTAGCGCAAGAAGGGCGAAGACCGGAAACAAAAGAATCAGGCCAAAAAGGGAGCCGATAATATCAATGAGGCGCTTAGTCGTGAAATAGAGCATGTGGCGGCTGGTTCGCGAGGCGGTGGGAGCCGTCACGGGGACAGGGGGGGTGTAGACCTGGGTTTCCATTCTGATATGATCTCGTTCTTGTTTGTACACAGGGTTTACCACGC
>NZ_JAYUPA010000942.1:0-2864 GCF_043760365.1 Armatimonas sp. | reverse complement strand
TTGGAGAGAAATGTCTTGATGGCGAGCCCGCCAAAGAGTACGATAGCGCGTGGCGCAACGGCAGCAAGCTCTGCATCCAACCAAGTGCGGCAGAGCTTCTGCTCGGCAGGCGACGGCACACGATCTTTCGAGCTGCCCGGATTGCGCCCGGGGAAGCACTTGGTAATTGCTGCGGCGTAGATGCGTGTTCCAAAGTCAGACTCCTCAAAGCCGGACTCTAAAAACCAGCCACGGAGCTTGCGACCTGCCGGGCCTTCGTAGAAACGACCTGATGCATGGTCTGTTCGCGAGGGGGCTTGTCCAATCAAAAAGATGCTCGCGTGGGGCTGGCCCAGTACCAGGGGACGCGCTTCTGAGATAAATCCAGTATCCACGCATTTTGTGCAGGCGCGGATCTCCTGCTGTAAGACGGTCAAGTTCACATGCTATTGTAGCCGCTTGCTCAGCCAGATAGTCTCACTTAATAGCATACGTGGGGTGCCCGCGTAGTTCCAGACGAGGCGCTTTAGGTGCCAGATATGCAAATCCGAGAGGAGAAGAAGCGGCGAGCACGGTGCTCCCGCGAGCTCACAAAGCGCTACCAGTGTCTCGTGAGCTGCAATCCGATCACTCTCAGACGCGTTCAAGAAACGCTGACAAAGCAAGGTCATCTCCTGTCTTTCGGCAGTATCGAGCGGGCAAAACCCAAGTGTAAACATTTGGGACTCCTTCCGCTTTAAGTCTACCGACCAGGGCTGAAGGAGTCCTTAAGAACTTGTTACAATCTTACAGGAAATCTATGGGAATCCGCCGCGAGCCCTGGGGAAGGCTTCGCGCGGCACCACGGTAGGCATCCACTTGGCTATTGTAGCGTGTTAGCGACGGTGCCGTGCTTCGGAAGAGATTCACGCTCTCGTTGCTCGTGGAACGACTGCGGCTTTTATAGCGCTTGCCAATACGAATCACTGGCTTTCCATCGGGGCCGCTCTCAGCAACCCAGCCCACCTCGATGCTCTCACAGATCATGTCCAGCGCCGTGGAGAGAGGAACATTGGAGAAGGTGAACGACTTGGCATCCGTGGGAAGATCATCGGCGAGTGCGTAGCTCAGGTCGGCGTCTTTGAGGAGCTCCTTGAAGCACTCCCGCACATCAGTGTTTTTCTTGTCTAAGGAGACGCGCTTGCTGAGAAATATGGCCGAGCGAAAGCGGTTGCCAATAACCGGAAGATCACCCAGGAAGGGCACACTAGGAGCAGATATCCGGAAGTTAAAGCCAGGTCCAGGGTGCTTCTTACTGAAGCTGATCTTGATCTTGTCGCCTTTTTTCTCCGCCTTCCAACCGCAGTCGAGCCAGCCCGCTGCATTGTCCAGAGCATTGCCGACCGAGATTCCCTTCATCGTAATTTTGACTTGAACATTGCTTTTGATACCCTCTTCCAGCTCATATTCCAGCCCGGCTTTCTCGCAGATCTGCTTTACTATATCGAGCGCAGTCCCGTCTTTGACCTCTATATCGAGCTTCTTTGTCGGTAGGTCTTTGTAGCGCTCCGACGTCCCTAGCACATAGGTACTACCCGGGCGAAACCCTGTCGCGTCAAAGCCTGGGAAGGGGGTGGCTAGACTGCCACTGAGGGTACGTACCGTGGGCTCAGCGGTGCGCTTGCGAAGCTCGACCGTTGTTTTACCGTCCTCGTTGAGGATAAAGGCTTGTGCACCGTAGAGTCGGCTAATGGATGCCATCGCATCCCGCGCATTGACATCGTCCATTTTCAGGCTAAGCTTGCTTTTGTTGCCTTTGGTCTGGTCATCAATTTTCTCAAACTTGACTTTGGCCGCCTCCAGAATTTTCTTGATTGCCTCTTCGAGGGTTGCATTCTTGAAGTCAATATTGATGGTCTTGCTAAACCAGTCCGGCTCGTTAGTCGTGACACTCTGGGCACGTGCCGAGCCACGGGTTGCTCCCTGAACCGTCGTGGTGACGGTGTCCTGGGCAAGTGCGGGGACGGTGGCGGCGAGCGCAAAAAAAGAAAGAAGTAGTTGTTTCATTATTTAGTTCTCCTGTTGAGATTCGGAATAGATAACATCGGGGTCTTCGAGAGCGACCGCTACGGGCATGTACTGGACGCTTTCCCCATCAGCGGAAGGCTGCGCATAGTAGGCCGGTGTGTAGAGTGGTTTTTCCACCGCAACGCGACTCACTGTCCCCACGGAGTCGCCGGGGGTGTCCACGGCAACAGAAAAGCGCCGCGCGGGCGGAGATTCTTGTCTCTTCTTCGGAATTTCTTTGAAATACCTTGGGGATTCCTCAAAATGCGTCGGCTTTTGCTCGGATTGCTTCGACATTTTCTTAGTTTGCCCCGGCGTTGGCTGAATTTTCCGTTCGATGTGCGGTTTTATCATTGGCTTTGCCTCAGGAAGTAGCTTGTCAACCCGTACGACAATGAGTATACAGGCAGCCCCTGCCATTACCGTGGCGAATAAGACACTTCGGGGGCGCGCAATTCCGATGGGGCGAAGGGGAGGGCGCTCTCGTCCGGCGAGGGCACGCCGTTCCAGTCCTAGGGGCATTTCAGAATTAGGACGCCAGTCAGCGGCATCTTTGAGTTTTTCTTCGATCTCCATATGTCCTCCTCTTACGCCCCCTCCCCGATTTGAAGAGGGGGGTAACTGTCTATCTCTTTCTCGCCGAGGGCTCCTGAGAGCCGCTTCAGCCCCACTTTAACCCGACTACGGATGGTGCTCTCTGGCACCCCTTCGAGGCGTGCAATCTCGGCGATACTGTATTCCTCGAAGTAGATCAAGTGGATCGGTGTTCTCTCTTTTTCTCCCAAACGGGCGACGGCGGTGCGCACTCGGCGCTGCTGCTCCTGACGCTCGGCTTGCTC
>NZ_JAYUPA010000941.1:0-8116 GCF_043760365.1 Armatimonas sp. | reverse complement strand
CCATCGGCACCGAAAACTCCGCGATCTTGTCCTTGCCGCGTGGGATAAACCACGGATTGTACTCCGCGTTGTGCTCGCTGGACTCCGTGATGAAATACCCCAAGCGCTTCATCAGCTCAAAGCGCACTTTGTTCTTGGCGAAAGTGGCGGGATCCCCCATCGCCTCAAAGAGCCTCGGGTAGAGATCAACGCCGTCTTTTTCGAGCTTGGTGTAGAAGGCCATGTGGTTGATGCCCGCGCAGGTAAAGCCGACCTCAGCCGGGTTCACCCCGATATAGCCCATGATCTGGTTCAGCGTCCCCTGCACCGAGTGGCACAGCCCGACGGCTTGAATATTGGAGCTGCGGGTGATGGTCTGCATGTTCATGCTCATCGGGTTGGAGTAGTTGAGCAGAACGGCCTTGGGGCAGATCTCCATCATGTCCTCAACCAGCCCCTTGAGCATCGGGTAGGTGCGCAGTGCCCTAAAAAAACCGCCCGGCCCGGTCGTGTCCGCAATCGTGAAGCCTAGGCCGTACTTACGCGGAATCTCAAAGTCCACCAGGGTCGAGTCGAAGCCGCCGATCTGAACCATGTTGATCACAAAGTCCGCGCCCTCTAGCGCTTTCTTACGGTCCTGCGTCGCTTCAATCATCGGGCTGGCCCCTAAGGCGGCTCCCACTTTGCGGCACAGCGCGGCCCCGACTTCGAGCCGGTCCGCATCAATGTCCATGTACGAGAAAGTGGCATTCTTGAACTCGGGAAACGAAAGAATATCACCGGTGAGGTTTTTGGAAAAGACGACGCTACCCGCGCCGATCATGGCTACTTTTATCATGGCTTTAGTTTACCCAATCACCCCAAGCTCACGTAGCCGCGCGACTAAAATCTCGGCCTGCGCGGTCGTGAGTGGCCGTAGCGGAGGGCGCGGCGCACCAACGGGGATTCCAATTCCTTCCATAATTGCCTTGCCGCTGGGAAGCCCAGGATTTTGAAGAAGGGCACGGACAGCATCCATCACGGTATCCGAGAGCCGCAATGCCTCGGCCAGATCACCCGCCGCAAACGCCGTGCGTAGCTTCTGGTAGAGCGGTGCGGAGTAGTTGTAGGTGCTGCCCACAAAGCCCACCGCGCCGACACTCAGCGCCGGGAGCATGCACTCGTCCGCTCCCCAGAAAATATCATAGCGCCCGTTTTCAAAGCGCAGGCAGGCGGCGAACTCCAAGAGATCGTTGTGGGTGAACTTTAGCCCCGCAAAGCTCGGGATGCGCTCAGCGGCTTGCTCCAGCAGAGGGATCATCGGCAAAGCTGCGCCCGTCATGGTGGGAATGTGGTAGTAGAAAAACGGGAGATCGGGTGCGGCGGCGGCGACGGGCGCGAGAAAGTCCAGCAAGTGCCCGACGCTCACAGGCTTAAAATAGTACGGAGCCAGCGCCGAGATGCCGTCCGCGCCCGATGCCTGCGCATCGGCGGCCAGCTCCGCCGCATCGGAAATACTCGTGTGCCCCACATGGACAATCACCTTCAGCCGCCCCGCCGCCACCTCAACCCACCGCCGTGCCACCGCCGTGCGCTCGGCGACACTCAGCGAGACACCCTCGCCCGTTGAGCCACAGACAAACGCGCCGATTACGCCATCAGCAATTAGTTTCTCACACTGCTTCTCAATAACGCCAAGATTCAGCGAGCCATCGGCAGCGAACGGCGTGTGCGGAGCCGCAATGATCCCCGTCCAGGTTGTCTTCATACGGGGATTCTACCAAAATTATCGAAAGCAGTAGAGGTAGCCGTCGTCGGAGCCGATGAGGACTTGGCCATTGATGACGCAGGCGGAGCCCATCACGGGGCGGCCTATCGGGTAGCTCCAGATTTGCTTGCCGTCGGCGAGGTTCAGGAAATAAAGCCGCCCGTCCTCGGAGCCGATCACGACTTTGCCATCGCAGAGCACCGGAGAGCCGTCTATCTTGCCGCGCGTCCGAAATGTCCAGAGCGCCTTGCCGGTGTCTTTGTTCAGGCAGTGCACGAACTTATCGCGCCCTCCGATCACCACTCTGTCGCCGAGCACGGCGGGCGTGGAGTAGTAAGGAAAGCCCCGGTCACGATAAAGCCATAGAGTCTTGCCGGTCGCCAGATCCAGGCAGACCACGGCATTTCCGTAGTGCCCTAAGTAAACGCGGCCCTCGTCAATGGTAACGGAACCCGCGATATAATCCCCGACATCAATGCTACTGAGCTTCTTGCCATCGGCGGCGTTCAGCACGTGCAGAAAGCCATCGCAGCCCCCGAAGACCACTTTGCCCTGGGAAATCGCGGGCATGCCATTGACATAGTTATCGGTCTCGTACGTCCAGTTGACTTTTCCCGTGAGGCCGTTCACACAGTGCACCCGGTTGTCGTAGCTGCCAAGAATCAGCCAGGGTGTTTTTCCATCCGGCGCAGTCGTGAGATTGGCCGCGCCGAGAATTTTATCGTCGGTCTTGTACTTCCAGGCGAGCTTTCCCGTGGCGGCATCGAAGGCGTAGAGGCGCGCGTCCGACGAGCCAATCACGACCAGCTTCCCCACCAGCCGCGCTGAGGCTTCCACACTGCCATTGGTCCCCACACTCCAGAGCTTCTTGCCATCGGCGAGGCGCACGGCGTAGACGTGCTTATCCTCGGAGCCAAAAAAGACCCGCCCCGCACCGTCCACCACGGGCGACGAGAGAATCGGCTTGCCGGTCTTGAAGCGCCATGCCTGCTTGAGCTTGCTAGCCAGTGTTCCTGGCGCGATACGAAATTGTTGTGTCATTTCCCCACACAATACAACTTATCTTTGGTTCGGATAAACAGATTATTGTAAGCCACCGCGATACTGGAGCGAATGTCCGCGCCCTCCGTGTCCATCGGGTTCTCGGCTAGGAGTTTACCCGTTGTGGCCTCAAAGACGAACACAACGCCATTCAGATCAATCACGTAAAGCTTACCGTCGGCGATTGTCGGGGAGCCCCAGCACATCTGGCGGCCGGGCGTGGGGACACTCCAGACGACGGTGCCCGCTTTGGACTCAACACACGAGAGGGATTTCTTCACATCGCTTAAAACATAGAACTTGCCCTGCGCAAAGCACGGGGTTGGGACATCGCTGGTGACATTGCCGCGCTCCTCACTCTTCCAAGCCAGGCCGCTGCCATCAAGCTTGGCGGCGTAGACCGGTGCACGCTTGGGGGCACAGACCATCACAACTCCGTCGCCCACCACGGCCGAGGGGACTTGCCGCCAGTAGGCTTCCCGGTGCGCCTCGTTCCAAGTGCCCCAGCGCCAGAGCTCTTTGCCAGTTTCAGGGTCGTGGCCACTGACCACATCACCGCCGGAGATAATCAGCTGTGGTTTGCCGTTGACGAGCTGAGGAACCGGCGTGCCGTAGGACTCGCGAGACTCCATGATGGCATCGCTTGGCCGTACGCTGCGCCAGAGTTCAACGCCCGTGTTGGGGTTCAGTGCGAGCAAAAACGACTCGGGCTTACCCTTGCCACGCGGCCCGACGGGCTGGTTGCGCTGGAGAATCTGCACGTAGAGCTTCTCGCGCCAGAGCAGCGGGCTGCTAGAGAATGTCCACTGGAACGCAAAATCACCATAGTCACGTTGCAGGTTGCGCTGCCAGAGCTTCTTACCACTTGGGGTGAAGGCCGCCAGATCGCCGTTGCCAAAGAAAAAGACCACGCGCTTGCCATCGGTCACGGGCGAGGGAGCGGCGTAGTGGCTGCGCTCGTCTAGGCGCACTTTATTGCCCTGGCCGCCGGGCTGGTAGCCGCTTCCCATGGCATCCTGCCACTTGATCTTTCCGGTCTTACGGTCCAGGCAGTAGGCGAAAAGCTGTTGTTTATCAATATCTGCCGCCGTGATATAGACACTGGCTCCCTGAATAATCGGGGTCGCTGCCGTGGGGCCTGGTAGTGTCGCGGCCCATTTTATGCCCTCCGTGGGGGAGAATTTTACCGGAAGGCTCTTCGCTTCCGTGGAGCCGTTGTAGCTCGGCCCACGCCAGTTCATCCAGTCTTGCATCATATTTTTCCTTTGCACTCTATTTGCCTTTTTCCGCAGGATTTTCCTCCCCAACCGGGGAACTCTGAGAGGCTATGAGTAACCAGATGAAATACGGCACGATTGCGGGCATCGAAAAACCCATCTCGCGCCTGGTGCAGGGCATCATTCAGGTCAACCGCAACGACGAAGCAATCGGCTTCGCACAGCTCGACTCCGCGTTTGCGGCGGGCATCACGTGTGTGGATACGGCCTATATCTACGGCACCGATGCGTTTTTAGGCAAGTGGGTGCGGGAGCGTGGGATTCGCGACCAGGTGGTGATTCTTGCCAAGGGTGCCCACGATGGCATCCGCAAGAAAGTGACCCCGTTTGACATTCAGCACGACCTCCACGAGACCCTCGCGCGCATGCAGCTAGACTACGTGGATCTCTATGTGCTGCACCGCGATGATGAAAATGTCGAAGTGGGTCCCATTGTGGATGTGCTGAACTTGCTGGTCAAGCAAGGAAAGATCGGCGCGTTTGGCGGCTCGAACTGGAGCACGGCGCGCCTCCAAGCTG
This sequence comes from Armatimonas sp., assembly GCF_043760365.1. Lineage (GTDB taxonomy): Bacteria > Armatimonadota > Armatimonadia > Armatimonadales > Armatimonadaceae > Armatimonas. Next base: position 3,553 of record NZ_JAYUPA010000941.1, on the reverse strand, counting down.
CCAACGACTACGCGGCGCAGACCAGCCAGATTCCCTTTACGTCGTCGTCGCCTAACTTCTCCCTGGCCGACCCCATCCGTGTGCCCTGGGGCGGCTGTGTGACGATCTCGGGCGATCAGTTCGAAGAGGACCGCGCGTGGTACAAAGCCAATCAGATGCCACTCTTCTCCTGGTCGAGCATGGCGGGGGGCTTCTGGTCAGGGCGCTTCAACCGCGCGGACATCGAAACCTACACCGAGGGCCAGGCCAAGCTCGTGCGCGAGTGCTACTGCTCCGATGCCAACTTCACGCGTCTGGCCCGTGTCCAAGAGCTCGCCGATGCCAAGGGCCTCTCGGTTCCTCAGATCGCGCTGGCCTACATCTTCAACTACCCGATGAACGTCTTCGCGCTGGTGGGAGCTCAGAACCAGAGCGAGGTGGATACCAATGTCGCCGCGCTCAACACCGAGCTAACCGAGCAAGAGCTTCTGTATCTTGACTTGAAGGCGGACAGCCCGGCGTAAGGCCCTCCTCCCCAGCCCTCCTCCCCAGCCCTCCTCCCAACCCTGCGAGGAAGGTTGGAGGAGGGAGTTTTTACTTCTCCCAGCCCCGCCTTTTACCACGCCAGCCTAGCCAGTGGAGGTGACAGGCAAGAAATGTGAAGGCATGCTCGCGCTGATGTGAGTCAGGGATAGTGCGAATCGTCGCGCGAACCTCTTCAATCAAGCTTTCCAGTGCAGCATGGCTTTTATGGTACCTGGCAGTCCAGATTCGTGCTTTCAACTCACCGGCACGACGTACAGGATCGGTCTGTGCTCGGGCGGCTTCGAGGAGTGCTTCGTCGAAGAGATACCCCAGCTCCGGTGCCTTTGCCCAGAAGCAGAGCCATTCCAGGCTATGGCCCCAGCGACGTATCCAGCGGTGGGCATGACGCATCGCCCTGCGGAAAAGTTCGTGATCTATGTCTCCAAGGGGACGGCAGTGTGCGTAGCCCGTGGTGTTTAGCAGGGCTCTCACGGCCTTTTCGGTTTTCTCTTGTCCGCGTGCCAAGAGAATTGCCTTCAAGAGAGCTGAGTCAATGTCGAGCGGTTGTGGGGGAAGTTTCTTATTTTTGTGTTTACGGCGGTTCTTATCCAGCGGCAGGTCAAGGAGATCAACCAGGGTTTCGATGAGGGAGTGCTCTGGTGGCTCGGCAACTTCGCGCCAGGTTTCACAAAGCTGAAGGGCTTCCGCGTACCGTCGTTCATAGCGATAAAGCTGGATGATGTATCCCAGGTGTGCCTTGCGGGCGTAGGGATCGGAGACGAGAAGAGCACACTCTCCCGCTTCGTTGAGAAAATGGTGTTTGGCATAGGCGCGGCAGAGCCAGCCCCAAGCATGAGACTGTGCCTGAGGTTGTGAGAGAAGCGAAACTTGCGCACGGGCTATGGTAAGCACTTGCTGTATCGATTCGGAGGTGTGGAGTTGTTTACTCGCACGAAGAAGAAGCCGGATGCGGTAGCCGGGTGTCGGGAAATTCAGCGCGTACTCAATTGCCGCTTCGGTACTGCCCAGATCAAGAAGCTGTGTCAGTGTCTTGGGCCACTGCTGGAGTTCGCGGGATGTCATAACGCTCTATCGGCCTGGCAGGAGCGCTTGCTTAAAGCTCGGTATCGAAGAGAGCGGCAATATCGAGCGTTAGATTTGGAAGTTCGGGGGAGCCGTCTAGGGTTTGTGGGTTTTCGAGGACTTCCGGTTCGACATCGGGGCGGTAGACATGAACGCTGCGTTGGGCTGGGTCAAGCAGAAGTGCGAGGCGCACGCCGCAGGCGATGTACTCCGTCATTTTTTCCTGAAGGAGTGCTAGACTATCAGTTTCGGAGCGTAGCTCGACGGCAAAATCGGGAGCAAGAGGCAAAAATTTCTTCTTCTGTTCCGCCGTCAGTGTGGCAAGGCGGGCCTTGCTTACCCACGAGGCATCGGGCGAACGCATAGCGCCATTGGGAAGATCAAAGCCCGTATTAGAGTCGAAGGCACGACCAGCCCCATTAAGCCGTGACCAGACAACAAGCTGCGCGGTCAGCTCCGCATTACGAAAACCTGATTCTCCTCCTGTGGGCATTTCGACAACTATCTCTCCTCGGGAATTGCGCTCAATCTGCCAGGTAGCATTGGCCTGACAGAACTCAAAAAAGTTCTCCCGGTTGGCGAGATCAAAGCCAGTGAGCGTTGGTGCGGACATGAACCGATTATACCGCTAGCTTCCGGTGGAGCGGTAGTGACGTTCGCCGCGCTTCCAGAGCTGGAGGGCGAGGGTGAGGAAGCCCACCCCGACCACGGGGCCAAGCAGCGCAAGCCACGGCGACGCGCCGGGGTGGCCAAAAATCACCGAGGCGGGGAGATAGTTCATGCAGGCAATCGGCACCACGAACGTAAAGAGGAGGCGAATCCACTTCGGGTAGATCGTGAGAGGTAGCTCCGCCGCCATGATCCCACCGTAGGTGAGCGCATTGACAATCTCCAGCGACTCCACCGTGAAGAAGCAAAGCGTGGCCTGCATCACCAGGACACCGTAGAAAATCAGTGCGCCTCCGAGAATCGCCCCAATCAGTGTCATCACTTTGAGCGCATCCCAGTGCACGCCCGCGTGGCTCGCCCCCCAGAGCAGGCCAATCAGCCCCGCCACCAGCCGCCCGATGCGCGAGAGATCAAAGGTCTGGCCCGCGAGAAGCAAAGCCGTGGGATGCGGGCGCAACAGAAACCGATCGAAGTCCCCGGCGCGAACCACACTGGCGAACTGGTCAAAGCCGCGTCCAGCGGCCTCGGCGAGAGCGAAAGCCATGTGCACCATGCCGTAGAGCACCGCCACTTGCGCCAAGCTCCAGCCAGGCAGATTTCCAAAGCGCGCAAAGAGCCCCCAGAGCCCCAGCACTTCGACAGCCACCGCCGAGAAGTTGCCCAGCGAGTAGAGCACAAAACTCGCGCGGTACTGCATTTGGGAACGGATCGAGGCGCGCATCAGGGAAAGAAGAACTCGCAGGCGCATTGTTATCCTCCCTGTACCACAAGCCGCTTGAGGCCACGGGTGAGCAAGAATCTCCCCGCGAGCACGAATACAACCGTCCAGGCGAGCTGGTGTAGGAGAATGGGGCCGAGCTCGCTGACGGGGCGCTGACCGATCCAGAGTGTGAACGGGGCATCTACCATGCCGATAAAGGGCAGAAAGCGTAGAGTCGGCTGGAGCGTATCGGGGAGCAGAGCTAGTGGCAGGATCTGACCGGAGAGAACCGCAACCAACCCCGGCGCGATGCGGGCGATACCGTCGCCGGAGAGAGTCCAGAGGAGCGAGATGGTGATCAGCGTGCACCAGGCGGCGATCAGAGCCACCGCTCCAGTAAGCGCAAGGAGAAAGGCAATAAAAGCCGCGAGCGACGGCGGCGGCTGCATTCCCAGAAAGGCCATTCCGATCACAAAGATCGGCAGACAGCGCAGAATCGTGGGAGCCACTCTATTTGCAGCGTTTCGGGTGAACCAGAGCGTGTAGAGATCCAGGGGGCGCGCCAGCTCGTAGGCGACGGTTCCATCGCGCATCATG
>NZ_JAYUPA010000940.1:0-2872 GCF_043760365.1 Armatimonas sp. | reverse complement strand
CTGCGATGGCACGTGTGGTTGTCATAGCTGAGAGCAACGTATCTTCTGCCAGGCGTGCTTTGCCCTGAATGGAATACCAGGGAATATGCAGCAATATGGCTCGCAGGCGATTACTAGGAGTCGCGATGTCAGCAGAAGGGGTAGCCATGTCGGCAGAAGAGGTAGCCATGTCGGCAGAAGGGGTAGCCATGTCGGCAGAAGGAGTAGCGGGCGTAATTATGTCGCTCGTGAAATCAGGGGTAGTTGTGGGATTTGGGGTGGTGATTGTCGGTGGTGGGGTGGTGATTGTCGGTGGCATGGATCGCTTGGATTATTGTGATAAATGAGATCATTCTATGATGAGTGAGGTCCTCAGGCGGCGAGCGTGGCAATGGGGTTTTCGTCGTAGAGGGAAAAACCATCCTCCTTTGGAAAGCCCCCTCTTTCTTCGAAGAGTTCTTCATCGAGATTCCCGTTTTAGTATTGAACACCGAACAGAGGCCGAACATCAAGAAGGGATTGCACATCGGCACATAAAAGGGATTACACATCGGCACATAAAAGGGATTACACATCGGCGCATAAGCAGTGAGGGTGGAAACCATGAGCAGGTCGGATTAGGGATTAGTGCAGCGCTCTTTAGAAATTGCAGCACGTCTTTTTAGAAATTAGCGCAGCGCTTCTCAGGATGAGGCCCGCCTAACCAACTCGCAACATGGCTAACAAGCAGAGCTCTAGGAGCCCCACTGTTAGTCTCCTGGACGATCCAACCTGCACTCTCTATCGTGGTTTGCATCCGTGGCGCTTTCCTAAAGACCGTAGGACTCCCCTACAAATACAAACCGTAGGGCTTACAAACTACCGTAGGGCTTACAAACTATGGGAATGCGCCCGGAAAATTACCATATGGAGGTCTTCTTATGGCGCGATTTCTGCGCTACACCACCTTTCAGCCCGGCGAGCTGGAGGGAGAACTCAAGGCACTCGCACTCAAAAACGGAGTCGTGGCCGATGTCCCCAATGCCTGGGATGTCAGGAGGCACAATCCCCTGCATCACCGCTGGCATGACTGCGCCATCCTCTACCCAGATGGCACAAGCGGCACTTGCCACTACACGAGGCAAGGCCCAAAGTGGCACATTTTCCGCTACCAATATGGCGGCGACCAGCTCCCCTACGCCTACCACATGGACGAGCTAGGGCGCGATGCCACCAGCATCGAGGCACTGGCTCAGGAGAAAGCTGCTGTCGCGTTCGAATATGCGATCTGTGAGGAGCAGCGGCTGGCAAAGCGCATCCAACCGCCACAAGGCAGGAAAGGCGATCCGGCCAAATACCAGATCCCGATCAAGCGCCTAAAACTCGTGGCAGGAAAGTATGCTTTGTGTGCTCCGCTCGCGGATAAACTACTGCCCGCCGCCTTTGGTCTTTACGACACTATGGAGCAAGCCAACACCGCCTGGCAGGAGCGCGGCAATCCCACTCTGGTGATCGCCATCGCCTGCCGATGGACACGACGCTGGGAACGGCTTCGATTCAATGCACTCGAAAAAGTAGCCACAGTAGCAAGCACAAATGCCGGTTAGCAACGCGCCCGATTTAGAGCAACTACGCCCCGACACAACACGCCCTAGCTTACATAAGCCGGGGCATTTTTTTGTCTAAGCCAGGGCATTCTTTTACTTTCGGGGCTTCTTTTTACCCCGGTGAGCGTCTCCGTTTCGTTACATTTTTCGGCTTACAGAGCCGCGCTGTTAGTCTCGTTGGAGCTTCGCTTTGCCTGCCCTATGCTTACTGCTGCGCGGCGAGGTATGCCTCCCCAATAGCAATAAAGGCCCCACGCCGCGCAAGACAAACGGAGTCTATAAACCGGACATACGGAGTCCTTAAACCGGCTCCGCGTCCATAATCCAGCTCCGCGTACCTTCACAACTTATCTCACTCTCCCAAAAAAACAGGGGTATCACCCCTAAGTTGGGCAAAAATCTCCCCTTGATTGGGGAGACTTGAAAGGAAACAATCCCTATGAACCTTGATGAGGTCTGCGAGCGCGTGAGCGCAGACGACGCGGGCAAGCACGATAGTCTCGTGCCCATTCGCGAAGTCTCCATGCAACACGGGCGCATTTACTGGCCCGGTGCCGATGACGATGGTTTCGGCTTTGCCCTCTCCCCTTGGGCGATGGGCCAAGCTTGCACCAAACTCGGAATGCCAGCCGCCTACTTCGGTAGGTGTCCTAAAGAATTGCAAGATACGCAATTTAACTTTTGGAAAGGCATCCCCGAGGAGTTGCGCAAGAAGGCTGGTGGTGATGGCGGCCAGCAGTGGACCGTTCGCGCCAAGGGAGCCACCGTTCGCGGTGTGCTCTCCGCTCGCTACGAGAAACTCGACAACCGACAGCTCCTCAGTGCCCTTTTGCCCGCACTGGAAGGCATGGACTACCCGGTGAAGCTCTTCGACCTGACAAGCGAGAGCCTTCACCTACGACTCGTTGACCCGAGAATGAGCCGCTTGGTACTGCCCGGAGACCCACTCATTGTTGCGATCCACATTGCAAACAGTGAGGTAGGTTTACGGGCCGTCACGATAGATGCCTGCATCTTTCGCCAAGTGTGTAGCAACGGTATGGTGCGTAAGATCGCGGGACGGAGCATGCTCAAGCAGCGGCATATTCATGTTGCTACAGCACAGTTCGTTCCGCTTCTGCAAGATGCCATCGCCCAAGCTCGGCTTGTGGCGGCGGCGTTCATCGAGCAGATGATCCTCTCCACCAAGACAGTTGTTCCTGACCCGGCTAGGGCAATTGAAGTGCTGGCTGATGCCTGGAAACTCTCCAAGCAGACCGCCGAGTACATCAAGTTCGGGCTGTACGGTGAGACTCACCAAGACACGC
>NZ_JAYUPA010000939.1:0-2880 GCF_043760365.1 Armatimonas sp. | reverse complement strand
ACAACGCAAAGACCGCCGACATGGTGGGCTCGATTGTGCCTGTGGTCATCACGATCTACGATGACCGCTCCTTCGTCTACGAAACCAAGACCCCGCCCGCGTCCGACCTGCTCAAAAAAGCGGCGGGCGTTCCGTCGGGTTCCGGCAATCCGAACACCGTCAAGGTGGGATCCATCACCAAGGCACAGTTGAAGGACATCGCGGAGAAAAAACTCCCCGACCTCAACACGAATGATGTGGATGCGGCGATGCGGATTATCGAAGGCACGGCACGCTCGATGGGCGTGACGATCACGGACTAGGAGCAAGACCCATGCGAAAACAAGATCGAAAGCATATTATCTCCGCTCGCTTCAAGACCGAGGCGGCCAAGGTGGAGCGCACGACACACTACGAGCCCCTCGCGGCTCTGGAGCTGGTGAAATCCACGTCCTCGACCAAGTTTGATTCCACGGTTGATGTTGCCATCAACCTCGGGGTTGATCCTCGTCAGGGCGACCAGATGGTGCGTGGTACCACCGAGCTGCCCTACGGCACGGGTAAGAGCCAGAAAGTGGCTGTCTTTGCCAAGGGCGCTAATGCCGAGGCAGCGACCGCAGCGGGAGCCGATGAAGTCGGAGCCGAGGAGCTGATCGCTAAGATTCAGAACGGCTGGCGCGACTTCGACGTGCTCGTGGCCACTCCGGACATGATGCCCGCCGTCGGTAAGCTGGGCCGTCTGCTTGCGGCGCGCATGCCCAACCCCAAGTCGGGTACCGTCACCACGGATGTCGCCAAGGTCGTCAATGCGATCAAGAAGGCAACCCGTGTGGCCTACCGTGTTGACAAGGGCGGCATTGTCCATGCGCCTATCGGCAAGGCAAGCTTCCCGGTGGAGCACCTTCAGGAGAACATGAAAGTGTTGATCAGCACGCTGGTCAAGGCTAAGCCATCGAGCTCCAAGGGCCGCTACATCCAGAAGATCACTGTCTCCTCCTCAATGGGGCCGGGGATCAGCGTGGATGTCGCCACCGCACAGCGCACCGTTGACAAGTAGTCGTCAGCGAGTCCTACAATAAAAAAATCTCCCCCAGGTGCGACGCACCCGGGGGAGATTTCTTGTTTTAAGCTACTCTAAGCGAATGCCTAGAGCAATCAGCAGAACCAGAAAGATCGTCATCACTAGCGCCGCGACGGCACCGATGCTGGCTCCCACGCGTGTTTTCCCTCCTAGCACACAACCAAGTGCGATAATCAGGACAGGGATGCAGAGATTCATAGCAATCATCGCTCCCCAGAGAATGGCCTCCTGCCAGGGCACTCCACAGGTCACGCTGATCAGGCAGAGAATTGCCACGAACGCCAGCGCGGTGTTACGTGTCTCAGGCATGGCGACGGCGCTCTCGGGATCGCTCTCGCGTAGGGCGGAGCAGCGCACCGGCAGTAGAAAGAGTCCCACACTTCCCAGAAAGAGACTTGCCAGAATGATATAGGGGCTGGCGACAAAGGCGCTGAACACGACGCTCGCCAGCAGCAGCCCGGCGAGCAGCTCACAGAGACGGGCTTTCTCCCGGCGCACGACCCCACGCCCCAGCACATACGCGGCGAGAACCGGCAGGAGATAGTCTCCCCAGTCAAAGCGTACATTTTCTCCCATCAGCCGCCAGTGGATCAGCCAGACAACCAGCGCCATGGGCAGCATCGCCCGGACAACAACCTCACCTCGGTACATTTCTTATCCTCCTAAGTCACAGGATAACGGGAAAGGGAGTCTGGTTGCAACAAAAAGCCCTGCGGTGTTATTCCGCAGAGCTTTTCTTAAGGCTTGTTTTTGTTTTCGAGGCTAGGCAGCGACGCGCAGGCCTGCAGTCTCGCTGATCTCTTCCTCGGGGAGCTCATCTTCCTCTTGCGTAGGCTCACTCGCCATCGTCAGATTCGCAACCGGCGTCACTTCAGGAAGGGCAGCCGTTTCCTGCTCGAAGAAGCTCAGGACACTCTCCAGACGGCCAGCCTCGGTATCGCAGAGAGTTCGGACGCGCTCTTGCTTGTCCTTTGTCACTGTAATTTGAGCTTCTTTTTCGGTGATCTGTCGCTGGAGTTCGGCGATCTGCGCCTGCGCCTCCGCCACATAATCATCTGTTTTTTGGCCCTGTGCATCCGCGTACTTCTGGAGAGTCGTGCGCTTCTGATCCGCATCTCCAACAATACTTTGGCGGTTGGCCCCGATCGCGGTTCCCAGAGCCGTGAGGGTTACCTGAACGGTCTGACGTTTCATCTCCAGAGGCATGGCAGCGGGAAGCTGCTCCAGCATGCTCAGGGTCTGCTCGGCGGTAAACGAAGTGCTGGCGACACGAGCAAACTGATAGATCGCCGGAAAATCAAGGGCTCCGTCTGCAGAGAGTGTCGGCGGTCCGATGGCCACGGGTGCCTTGGGAGGTTCGGGGGCAGTAAGGTGCGAAACGGACGGAGCCGCAACGGGAGGGATCGCGGCCACGGGGGAAGCCAGGCGGACGGGAGGAGCATCGGAGTCCTGGCCATCCTCTTTTTTGTCATTGTTGCGCGAGAAGAACTGCATAATTTTATCCTTTGCTAAAAGCGTACAAAGTTATTATGGGCAGCCCCTGATAAAATTACAGGGTTCGGCGCAAAATATTGTCGTGATAAAATAACCCCTGGTATGGCATCTGACAAGCTTCTTGATCTAGCGGAAAAGTACAAAGATATCCCCTTCAACGACAGTCGCGTCGTGAAGTATAAAGAGACCCACGGCTGGGAAGTACTGCTCCAAACGGCGCAAGAGATTAAGTTTGTGGACAGTGCTATTCGGGCGCTGGTTGCGGAGATGGCCGATATTATGTACGCCGCGCACGGGGTCGGGCTTGCCGCGCCTCAGGTGGGGCG
>NZ_JAYUPA010000938.1:0-8152 GCF_043760365.1 Armatimonas sp. | reverse complement strand
CCATGCGCGCCCAGTGCTACGACATGGTCTGCAACGGCACCGAGTGCGCATCGGGCGCGGTTCGTATCCACGTCCCGGAAATCCAAGTCAAGGTCTTCGAGAAGATGGGCCTCACTCCCGAGCAGATCCAGAGCCGCTTTGGGCACATGCTCGACGCCTTTGCGCTGGGTGCCCCACCCCACGCCGGGATGGCACCGGGCCTGGATCGCTTAGTGATGCTCCTCTGCGACGAGGAAAACATCCGTGAGGTCATCGCCTTCCCCAAGATGGGCGGCGGCTACGACCCGATGATGGATGCTCCGTCGGAGGTGGAGCCTGAGCAGCTCAAGGAGCTAGGAATTACGGTGGTTGCAAAACCAGAGTAACTTCCTCTATCGAGAGACGGGGAGCTGGGAGTACGACTTTATCTCCTCGCTCCTTCTGGCGCGTCTGCTGCCCATCGCCCTGCCTCTTGGCTTTGTCACCAACGGGCAGGCAGGGTTTCGCATGCAGAACCGCAACCTCCGTGCGCCCGACATCACCTTCACCACCCGCGCCCGCCGGGGGATTGTCTTCCCGGAGACCGAGCGCATTCTCGTCTACACCTCGGTAAGCGCCAGCACTGCCTACGAAACCGCCGACACTTTCCAGGGACCCCCCCTGCTCCCCAGCCTCACCTTCCGCGTCGGCGAGATCTTCGACACCGACTAGCCGCCGGTTGAAACCGGCGTCTGCAATGGCTTCGTGCCTCAGCCGTAAAGCCCGTGCCGGGCTAACCCAGCCACGGATGCGCTGCGATAAGCTTCTCGGCGAGCTCGGGGCGAACCATATTGATGAACGCGAGGTAGCCCTGGCAGTAGGCTTGGGCGCTTCGGCCTAGGCGCTCGCTGACGCGCTCGAAGCCGTCGGTGTCGCAGTGGTGAAGCACCGCGCGGAACTTTCGGACATCGTCGCGAGAGAGGCGCACGCCTTGCTCGCCATTGACCACAAGGCCGGTGATGATCTGGCGATCTGAGGCCCGCAAGACCTGGGTCTTCTTTTCATTCACCGTCAGCTTTTCATCAGCGACGATCTGCCGCACCAGCGTGAGGAGCAGCCCGATGGGCGCACTGTCATCGGCGTGGGAGAAAGTGAGGTCGTCGGCGTAGCGCGTGTAGACAAAGCCGAGCTTCTGGGCCGCGCCGAGCAGCCGCGCGTCGAGCTTTCGCACCAGCACGTTGGAGAGCGCGGGACTGGTGAGGGCACCTTGTGGGACGCCACGTGGCCCGACAGCGACGAACTTGCGCTCGCCGTCGAACTCCACCACGACGCGCGGGCAGTCGGTGCAGAGGAGCGCGAGGATGGTAGCGACTCCCTCGCTGTGGCCTAAGTGCTCGAAGTAGTTTTTTACCCGCTTGACGCCCAGCGAGGGGAAGAAGTCCTGCAAGTCTACTTTAACCACAACAGCTTTCCCCGTGTGTGGCTCGGCGTTCTTAACCACCGACGCGCCGGGCGAAAAAGCCGTCGCGGCGGCATGGGGAGTTTGCTTGGCGAGAATCTCACTCAGAATCCAGCGCTGTGCCTGGCGCAGCTTGCTCTTGGGGGAGGCCAGCACGCGCTTGCCGCCGCGCTTCTTGGGGATCGTAAAGAGCGAATAGTGCCCTGTCTTGGACGCGGGCCGCTGGTAGCAGAGCCACGCCAGCTCGCGCTCGGTCAGACCCATGGCGTTGCAGAGTGTCTCGATTTCGCCGTCGGCAAACGTCAAGCCACCGGAGACGCCGCGCCCGAGATGTGGCAGGCTGGTTCGTCGCCAGAGTGCGTCCTGCTCGACTTTCTTCTGCCGCGTCGCCTCACGCTCCACTTTCTTGACCACCCGCGCCGAGCGCACCCGCTCAATCCGCTTGCGCCGAATCTCCGCCAGCAGCGCGGGGACATCGCCGCTCTCCCGAATCTCTTTCTCCACCCCATCCAGCTCGCGCCGCACACTCACCAGCTCGTCATAGAGAGGCCGCAGCTTCCGCTCCGCCTCCGCCGACTGCTCCGCGATCTCGGGCGAGGGCGGCCAGAACCCGAGTCGCACCATCTCCTCGCGAATAAAAGCATCCTTGCCGATCTCTTTCAAACGCTGTCGCTCTGCTACTGTCATGCGATGCTCCCTCCCATTAGTGCCAAGAACTCATCCTCGGTCATGACGGGGATTTTTAGTTCTTGTGCCTTGGTGAGCTTGCTACCCGCTTTGTCGCCTGCAACCAAATAGTGGGTGTTCTTGCTGACACTCCCCGACGCTTTCCCGCCGCGCTGGACGACGATTCCCTCGGCTTGCTCGCGGGTGAACTTGGTCAGTGCCCCCGTAAAGACGAAGGTCTTGTCGGTGAAGTCGAAGGCGTCGGCGCTGGCTTCGGTTTTCTTGGCGGCCTTTGCCCCGAGAAGCTGCTGTGATGCCAGCGCGACGGCGGCTAAGATATGGGCGCAGGGGCCTTTTCGGAGCTTCTCGCGCTTGAAGAACGAGCAGGTGCAGCTCGCAAAGCGCACGCGGCCATCGTTGTCAAGATCGAGAGTGACGGCAAACTTGGCCTCGCGCCGCGTCTCGCCGCCGCGCACCCAGGCGCGGAACCGAAAAGTGGTGTCGTCGGTGCGGGCGGTGAGGGTGGAGAATGCCTCGTCTTCGTCGGTGTCTTTTAGAAAGCTGACGCCCCCGGTCTGGACAATACGCGCCGCGAGCTTACTGCGCTGATCTTCCTCGCTCACCGGCGCGGGAAATGGCAGGAGCTGACGCCAGCGGTAGCAAGAATCGGCGAGATCGTACATTGCCATGCCCGTGGCACAGAGCCGCTGGAGCGCTGCGGTGGCGGTTTCTGTGGAGAGATCGGTGATGTCCTCGGGGACGAGCTTGAGGCGCTTTTCGAGTTCCTGCGACGCTTTGGCGATATCGCCATCGCTGGCCTGGCCCGTGGCGGCGAGCACATCGAAGCGGGCCGCACTCGACCAGTCGTTTTTCGTCCAGCCCGAGACCCCAATATCGAAGCGATGGCCGTCCAGCGTGATGCTCCAGTACGACGGCATGCCCGTCCCGAGAAACCGCGCCGTGACTGAGTCCGCGTGGGGCAGTAAGTCGGCAAAAGCGAGCAGTCGCCGCCGTCCCCAGAGCCGAATCTCCGTGGCCGTATCGCCGGTGAACTTGTGAACGCGCTCTTTGATCACCGTCCCCCACGGCTCGATCGTGATGGTAGGGCACTCACCGGGTGTGAGCTGAAATCGTAGCGAGCGTGGGCCGGTCTTCTCACGCGCACTTTGCAGTGCGGCAAGTACCTCGGCGATAGTCTCGGGTGAGAACTGTACCTCGATGGCGGGATAGACGGCGGCGGACTGGACTTGCAAGAAGCCGCGCACCCAGGTCGGCGGCAGGTCAATTTTTTTCTCGACGCGCTCCCCCGCTCCGGTGGCGATGCTCACGCCCTCGGCGGCGACCGAGAGAAACGCAGGGCGATACGAGCGAATGCGGCGCATCTCATCCGCAAGGGCGCTGGAATAGTCCACGTTTGTCGTCCCGTAGCGCACCTCGCCCAGCACGTCAAGCTTTTCCCACGGCACCGTCACGCGCCCGTACGACGACTCATCTAAGCTAAAAACTTCGAAGACGACGCAGTCCCTGTGCACGGAGACCACCGGATCAAGCACCCACCAGGCGTCCCTATCGTGCTTGCGGAGCCACTGAAAGTACTCGTAGCGCTTATTATAAAACTCACGCCCCTGGATCGTCCCCTCCAGAGGCCGAATCTCGGTCGCGAGGTTCTTTAGCCGCCCCTTGAGCCGCGTCTGTTTCTCCTGCAAGCCGGGCAGAGCACGCAGCTTCGCTCCCATCGTGGTGTCCAGCTCCTCTAAGTAGCGCTCCTCGACCCATTTCTGGTAGCCACTATGATCTTTTTGCTTACTTCTCAAGTCCGACGACACGACGTTGTAGAGTGCCAGCATCACCCTCGCATAACTCCGGCAGTCCAAAATCTGCGCCGTAAGCTGCACCCCGGGCCGGGATGCCTCCGCAGTGAGCCCCATCCGCAGCGCCCCGGAGTCGTCAATCCCCGCCTGCGAAGGCCGCGCATAGCTCTGTGTTACTTCCATAATTTACTTCCGCCTTCCCGAACCCACCCGGCTACTCGCACAGCTCGCATCCACCCTCCCTCAGGGCAAGGAGGGTTGAAGACCTCCGCCCTACCTCCCCCTTCCTTCGTAGAGGGAAGGGGGCCGGGGGGATGGGTTCGGGAAGAGGGGCCGGGGGGCTGGCTACCCAACGCTCAGCCCTTCGACTGTCTCGCCCGCCAGTGCTCGCCGGGTGAGCTGCACCAGCGCCCACTCGGCGTCGCGCACGCTTCCCGAGCCTCGGGCGAGGGCGAGCAGCGTCGCCTGATCTACCTGAGCGTCTGGCGCGGCGTTTTCCTGACGCGCTTTGACTGTCTCTTTCGCCCGTCGTGATTTGTGACGCGCTCGCAGCACGGTGCGATCAAAGCCCGGCGCGGACGAGTTGCCCGCCACTTCGGCGGCAAAAGCTTGCATGTCCGGCTCGTCATGCTCAAAGAGCGCCAGCGCGAGTTTCTCGCCGGTGAGCGCCCTAGCTATGGCGAACTGCCGCCCATAAACACGCACGGAGTAGACCGGGCTGTCACAGAGCGCAAGCGCGCGGTTTTCGAGATCCTCCGTGGCGCTTGCCTCGAACCAGCGCTTACCAACAATCACGCTCCCCGGAATCTCGCACTCTAGGAGGCGCAGGGCAAAGGCGAGGCGTAGCGCTCGCCGCCCGACCAGCTCCAGCGCGGGGGTTCGTATATCTGAAAGTACGTGGGTGGCAGCGCAGAGCAATAGTGCTTCGTCGGCTTCCAGCTTGGGCCAGTGGCGCACCAGCCAGCGCCCCAGGAGTGGGCCGAGGGCCGACTCTCGGAGAGCGAGGAGACGCGACGCATCCTCGCACGTCAGCAGGCACTCGGTGATGGCGCTGTCGGAAAGCACACGGGCTTCTAAATTTCCTGTCGTGTCGTTTTTCAGGGCGTCGGGCAAGGCGCTCCAGAGATCGGCGATTCCCAGACCTTCCCGCAGATTGCGTACCCAGCCATCGCGAATCCGGCCCCAGACTGCATCGTCGGCAGCGGCGATGAGGTTGAGTGTTGTCGTAACCGGGAGTGTTTGTGTGAGCGAGGTAAATGCCTGCGCATCGAGCAGCCCGACTAAAAACGGACGTCCCGTCAGAATCTCAGAAAGTTCGTCTGCCGTAAAGCCCGCACGCCCGAGTGTCGCAAGAGCATAGGTCGAACGCATCGCCGTCTGAAGGGCATCGTTTACCTCAGAGGCTATCAGCAGCTCGTCCCAGAGGCTTCGCAGTGCGTCTTTCTCCGTCACTGATGCCGCCAAAACCCGCCAGAATGCCTCGCGCACCAGAGCACTCTCATGCTCCATCAGCTCGTAGGGCTCGCCCAGGCTCTTTCCCGCCGCTCCCCGTTCCAGTGCGACGATCAGAGCCTCACGGTCGCTCTCACGGACACGTGGCACCAGCTCCAGCCACTCTTCCAGCGTGCCTTCGTCCACGGATAGTGCTGCGCCCAGCGCCAGCTCCCGTAGTGCTTGCTTGCCCGTCGCCAGTAGTCCGGGCACAAGCCGGATAATCGCCGTTCCACCAACAGACTCGGGGAAGTGCTCCGCCACCAGCCCCGCAATCGCTCCAAAGCGCCGGAGTTTGCTTGGATCACTGGCACGGAGCACACACTCGACAAAAGTTGCTTTCCACTTAGCGTCGGCATTTGCGTGGCGCACAATTGGGGGCACGAGCTTCGTTCGCTGACGGGCAACCGCGCGCGCAAATCCCAGCGCAGCAAGCTCGGGTGTGAGGCGCGTTGCCGCTACCAGCTCCCGCACGCCGTAGGCAGTCAGCAAGAGTGAGCTTGTCGCGACACCACTCCCCCCCGCACGGGGCACCTCGGCCTTCGCAGCCCGCAAGGCTTTGAGCGCCAGCTCCCGCGCCTGCCAGAGGCATTTCTCCCTAAGATAGAGCTTGGCGGCAAGCTCGGGATTGGCCGTCCATGCCGCCGCGCCCCGCGCCTCAAATCGGCGCAGGCTCAGCCGGAGCGCACTTTTCTCCACAAACGCCCCACGTCCGTGGCTACGCTGCTCAAAGCGCTTCCCGTCCCCAAAGAGCAAGTCATAGGCCACCCAGTGTTTTGTGGGATCGAGCGGCTCGGTGATCGCACTAAGAGTTCGATAGGCCAGCTCGACAAAGCGCTTCGGGTCGGAGTCTGACAAGCCGCGCAGGTGGCGACGGGCACGGCGCTTCATGTAGCCCAGGGTCCTGGGGGATGGGGGTGTGCCGTAGCAAACAGGACGCTCGGGGTAGGCCAAGCTCCAGAGAGTTGTCCCATTAACGCTCTGGACAAAGAGCCAGTCTTGTCCGACGGCAAGGTTTGGTGAATATCCCCCCGTCGCTAGGGATCGTCGCTGAAGTAGATTCTTATCATCAAGTACCACGCAATCCACCAGGCCCGAGCTTTCCACACGCACAAAAGCCTGACGGGATCGTACGGCGAGGGAAGGAACATGATTTGTAGAACCCGTCAGTGCGATCTCTCCGAGCTTTTGCGGCTGCGAAAGCACGGAAAGGTTGTAGGCTCCTAGAACACATGAAGCATACCCTGCCGGTTTCTTGAGAACCCAGAGTGTCTTTTCCATGAGTTCCACGGCGACACAATCGGGCTCGTCCACATCGGCGACCAGCAGTGGCTGTCCAGGCTCTTCCAGAGAGAGAACGCGGAATCCCCGAGTGCGAGGGAGCCGGTTCCAGCTCAACCCCGTATTCAAGGTGGCAACTACTGCGACTCTCCCCTCTACTGTCACACGAATTGCGCCTCGAATCTCGATAGTCGGGCGGCTCTCATGAATATCGCGCAGGTCAATCACTTGGAGCGCATCTTTCACCACGACATAGAGATAGGGAAACGAGGCCGCGACACTAAGTGCATCAAGCGTCAGTGTCGCCAGGAGCTTGAGTTCCTCACGGCTCTCCTCAAAAATCAGGATATTTCCTTCCTGACGTACGACAAGCAGTACACCACACCAAAGAACCTGACTGAGTTCCCCAAACGCACTGTCTAGCTTTGCAGTCCCTAATTTCCGTGGTTTTAAGCGGTTAGAGACATTAAAATCCAAGAGGGCGAGATAAGGATTTCTCCAGGAACGATTGAGAAGAACCGCAAGCCGATCCCCCGAGGCGGCCATAAGCCCCACTCCATGGGTGCGTCCCATATCTACAGTGGGTAGGGGCACTGGGAGATGGAGTGGGGCGGTATCCAGCCGCCTAATCAGTGCCCCGAGAAGCTCAGGATCGGCGTTTGGATCGGCTTCAAGTTTTTTGTAGAGTGACTTGAGCCCCTGCCACGAGCCAAAGGCAAGGGGAGACTCTTTCACAAAACGGAGTAAATCGGTATCTGGCTCAGGCATGGTCATCTCCGACACAAAAAAGTGTGTCTGGGTGGAGGGCGAAATCGCTACTATCCTGCAGGGACCGGCGACGATCACTGTAGGCGCAGACACGGGTAGTGGGTACCCGTTGGGCGTGGCCACCGCACCTCAGCGCGTCGAACGGGTACCCACTACCCGTGTCTGCGCTGAGTCGCATCGGCGACCGGTGATGTAAAGCGAGCTTTACGGCCACCACGACGAAACATCGTGGCTCAAACCCGAAGGTTTGAAAGGCTAACGATTGTCACTCCACCCTCCACTCCAAACACTACGCGCAGTATGCCCGACCCGGAACACGAATGTCAATTCTCTTTTTCTGAAATATATTTCGCGCATTTTATAAGAATCGGGTAGCCTGAACCGTTATAAAGGCGATGAACACAAAACAACTTCTAGAGAAATACTTTGGCTTCTCCGAGTTCCGACCGGGCCAGGAGCAAGTCGTGGAGACGCTTCTTGCAGGGCGTTCGGCACTCGCGGTCTTTCCCACAGGGGGCGGCAAGTCGCTGTGCTACCAGCTCCCCGCGCTGTGCTTTGACGGCGTCACTATTGTCGTCTCCCCCCTCATCGCTCTGATGAAAGATCAGATTGATTTTCTGACGGCGCGTGGCATTCCGGCGGCCCGGCTGGACTCCTCGCTGGGTCTCGACGAAGTACGAAGCATCGGGGAGGGGCTGGCAAGCGGGACGCTCAAGCT
>NZ_JAYUPA010000937.1:0-2882 GCF_043760365.1 Armatimonas sp. | reverse complement strand
CTTTGGCAGCGAGCGCGGGCTGAAAGCAGCCTGCGAGCAAGCTCTCCAGCAGAGTGCTTAGCCCCCATGCTCCGTCAGTACGAAGCGGAAGATCTCGCACCTCTCGCCGAGCAGCTACGCCAAGAAAACCGGCGGGCAAAGTGGATAACTGTAGGGATCTTACTTGCGTTCCTCGGTATCCCACTTACGTGTATTAGTCTTCTCTTTGATATTGGATCGGAGATGATCATAGCGCCGTTCGTTGCCGCAACTATTATCCTGGCAAATGCCTTACGTCGCTCCAAGCAGCGAAGGCGTGCTTTTATCACTGCCTTCCTAGCTCTCTCCCACAGAGCGTCACGCACCGAGATTGAGGCGATTCTTCGTATGCGCACTGCTAGCTTTGATAGCCGAGCACCAGAGGAGGGCAAGCTCCAAGCAATCTGTGATTCGTTGCTCCGCTGCTACCTTCCTCGGACCACGGAGGACGAGCTTTTGAGGCTTTCTCCCGAGGCACGTCGCTGCCTAGCATCTCTACTACGCCCCTCACTCGGGAGTATTTGGACGCGCCCTGCCTTTGAGCCCAACCAGGAGCCAAATATTTTGCAGGCGGAGCTAGCCACGGCGATCTTGCTTACCCTAGCCACCCTGAAGCAACCCGGCGGCGAGAAGAGTGCCAGGCGCATCTTGACGCACTTCAAAAACGAAGCGCTGCGCGAAGCCGCGCAGGAATACCTAAGCTTCCTCCGTCCGTGAGGACGACCGGGGCACAGCCCCCTCAGCGAGAGGAACTTGTTCCCTCGACGGTCAACGCAACCGCCCCCGGATACGGTTTCTCCCCATGTAGGTTGTGCCAGAGCACGCGGTTGAGTGTGTTGAAATCTGCGGCGTCCATCTCGCTCCAGTCCAGCGATGTCGAGAGGTCGTACCACTTTCTCTCACTCGGTGCGAGGGCGGTGCGCGGCGTGTTCGTCTCGCCGAGTTTGGTGCGGTTCGGGACGGAAGTGAAGGCGGTGAAGTTCGGCGTGTCGGTAAAGCAGGCGGCCATCGGCGGCGTGTTGGCATCGAACTTGTTCATCGGGTCCAGGCCGAGCATCTTCTCGATAGTGGCGAGCATCGTCACCGTGGTGTAAAAATTCGAGTCCACAAAGCCGCGCTTGACATAGGGCGAGTAACACGCAAACACCGTCCGGTGCCCATCCACATGGTCTGGCCCGGACTGGGCATCGTCCTCGATGACAAAGATCGCCGTACTCTTCCACTGCGGCGACTTGCTCACCGCCTCAATAATGCGCCCGAGCGCGAGATCATTGTCGGCGACCATACTCTTAGGCTTCGGGTACTCGGCGGAGAGCCCCTCGGTATGGTCGGAGGGCAGCGACATCACCATTAAGTTCGGAACCGTATTGGCCTTACTGAATTTCCCATACTCCTCGATAAAAATATCCGCCTTTACCTGATCGCTCTGGAGCAGTGGCCAGTAGAGATAGTTCGGGTGCGCGAGGGCCTTGACACTGTGCACACGCGGCACTGATTTATACGTGAACTTATTCGTCCCCCGCGCTTGCCAGACCTCCAGCCAGTCTTTGGGTTTGGGTGTGATGATATTACTGCCATCGTCGCAGAACTCCCCGTAGAGGCGCACGCTCTTTTTCTTTCTGAGCGCCGCGTCCCAGAGCGTCCCCGACGATGCCACACCCATCGGATCATCGCCATCATCGGGGTAGGTGCGGTAGCCGGTATACATGTGCTCTAAGTAGTCGTTGGCAATAGCCGTGTCGGTCCAGTTATGACCATCTGCAGAGTTGGTGCCGCTGACGTAAGCGTTGTCAAAGAGCGTGAACGTCCGGGCGAGTGCGTGGTGATTGGGCGTTACTTCCTCCCCCAGCCCACAGAGCTTCGCATCCCCATTGCCCTCCTTCATGTCGCCAAAGACCTCGTCGTAGGTGCGATTCTCCTTGATAATATACAAAACGTGCTGGATCGCGCCGCGAAAGACCTTGAGCTTCGGCGTGACGCGCGGTGCATCCCAGTTATTGAGCTTGGCAACTTTGGCCGTCGCCGCTTTCAAGTCCGTGCTGCGGTCAATCACGGAGATGCTTCCTTGGAAATCATGCGCGTTGCCTGGCTGCCCCAGAAGGGTTTTACGGACAGAGCCATTGCCCTTGGTGTTGAGCGCGAATATCTTGCCTACCCCCAGTTTCCCTCCCTCCCCCCGGCCCCCTCCCTCCCGATAACGGGAGAGGGAGGGGGAGTCTGTGGAGGAATGGGCGAGTGCCATTGGGTAGTAGCCAGCCGGACGGTAGCCAAGCACCTTTCCAGTCGCCGCATCCATCTCGGCGACAGCATTGTCGCCACCACACGCGACTAACAAAACTCCCCTCAGGCTCCCCTCCCTCCCGTTATCGGGAGGGAGGGGCTGGGGGAGGGAGGGAAACGGCAAGGAGGGCACAAGCACCACTGCCCCCGGCATCGCGCCCAGGAGTTTGTTCTTTCCCCACGTCAGCGGCCACGTCGCCGTCACCCGCTTCTGCGCGAGATCCACCACACTGATACTATCGCTGGCGGCGTTGGTGACAAATGCGCGATTGCCCTCTATTAAAAGCGCCGTCGGGTGCAGGCCGACAGGCAAGTGGGTTGTCGCACTGCCCTCCCGCGCCACTAAACTCACACTGCCCGTGGCGGTGAAGCCACGCGGATCAGTGACGAGCCAGGCACCGTTGGACTCCGCACGCGCACCGCTCTCTAGGTCATCCTCGTCGGTGACGGGCCGCCCGCCCCAGTTGCTGGCGATCAGTGTCTTCTCATCGGCGGAGAGCGCGACAGTGAACGGAAGCTTCTGAGTCGGGAAGGTGCGCGTGAGCTTGCCACTCTCAAGCTCCAGCTCGGCGATGCAGTCACGG
>NZ_JAYUPA010000936.1:0-8182 GCF_043760365.1 Armatimonas sp. | reverse complement strand
GACTCGGATAATCCCACACTGAAATGGTCTCTGGCTGCAGTGGGCGTCGTGGTGGTTTGCTTCTGCCTGGGGTATTTTGTCTTTGGTTCCAAGGGGGGTACCCCCGAAAATATTGTCGTGGCGACGCCGACCCCGGCGCCTCCCCCTAGCCTTCCCGTAACCATGGTAGATAACCAAGGGCTTCAGGTTGAGGATATTACGGCGGAGAAGGAAGCGGATCGCAAGCGCAGAGAGGCGGCGGAAAAAGCTCGGCTTGAAGCGAAACTGAAGCAAGAACAGGAACAAGAGCAAGCCAAACTTGTTGAGCCGACACCTGATCCTGACACAACGGCAACGCCCGATCCTGATGCTGTGCCGACACCCGATCCTGACACAACGGCAACTCCAACACCAGATCCCAAGGCGACGGCTACTAGCGACCCTGTGAAACCGGCGGAAGAAGTGAACAAGCCTGAGGGGGATAAACCCAAGCAGGATACGGAAAAGGCTAAGTCAGACGAGGAGAAAACGCCGTCTAAAAGCCTCTACCGCGTACGTGTGGGGGAGGCGAAATCCTCGCGCGAGGATGCTGAGAAGCTAATCGCTGAGCTGCGGGGCCAGGGCTACTCTCCCACCATTATTGCCGATCAGCGCAAGGGGAAGACTGTCTTTCACGTGCAACTGGGGGCCTTTAGCGACGCCGCCGCTGCCGAACGTCGAAAAAAAGAACTGGAGCGTAACGGTCATGATGTTAGCGTTCATTAGCCTGCTGAGCCTTTCTTTGGCACAGGCTCAGCCCCCTGCACCGCAGGTTCTCTCATCCCCGCTGGTGCGCCATACTTTTGCCACAACGGAAGACGGCTGGCTGGGGATGGGAGATATTGCCAAGATAAGCCGTACGTCCCCACCGCAGCCGACGCTGCACTTTGAGTACATGGTCAGCAAGACGAATCTTAATGCGCTCGTGCGGCCACTAGAGGCCGCTGTGCTCAAAGGCGCACAGCGCCTCCACTTTGAGCTCAAGACCGATACGGACACCACCGTAGCTGTGATGCTCCAGGAAAAAGGGGGGGGGCGCTTTACTGCGGTGGCGTCTCTCCCCAAAAATCTCTGGCAAGACATCGACCTGGGGCCGACTGATTTTACACTGGGCAAGGATAAAAACGATCCAGCGGATGCTGATGGGAAGCTCGATATGGATAGAGTCGAGTCCGTTACCCTAGTAGACCTACATGTCTTCTTTCTTCAGGCAGAAGGGCCACTTGCAGCCGCACTCTTTCCTGGGATTGTAGCCGGCCCTCGGGAGCTCTGGCTACGCGAGTTCTCTGCCACGACCGTGCCTCTACCAGCAACCACCCTCGATGGCCTGGCACGACCGCAGATCAGCTGGATGGGTGTCGGAGGGATCACCGTCCAGCGGGCAGCTATCGGAAGTCCACTGACAGGACGTGCACTAGAAGCCACCTACGCGGTTGCACAGGGCAAGATCACCGGGCTCCTGCGTGCACTGCCCCTGGGGGCACTGACGGAAAAGACTAGCCTGAGCGTGAGCATCGCCTCGAAAAAATCAATGACCCTGCTTTTTCAATTAGAAGACGATCAGGGCGGCAAGTTTGATCTGACCGTTGAGGTGCCGGGCCTGCGCGCTGTCCGAAAGCTCTCGTTGCTGCTAAGCGATTTCAAGCCCGCCAACGAGAGTAAGCGCGACAAAATTGATCTGGCGCGGGTCAAACAGGTGCTGATCCTGGATATCAGCGGCCTGTTGGAGAGTGTCGAGCAAAACAACACCCTCTGGCTGGCAAACCTGGAGGCAAAATAACACGTGACCCCTGAGGCAGAACTTCACTACACCCGCGGACGACTTCACTTACGCCGTGGCGAGTCATTGCTCCCCTACGCACAAGCGGCGAAAGAGATGCAGACGGCGCTTGAGAACTTTGACAGAGCAAAACTACTTGAGCCGACAAACCCCGAGATTCACTACTGGATGGCCCACACCTTGCGCCACCTTGAACAACCAGATCAAGCTCTGAGCGCCGCACGTTTTGCACTACAGAAAAATCCTAGGAACGAGGACTACGCCCGGCTCGTGCGGATGCTGGAGGGAGCAGACACCTCGGTTGCTCCTCCGCGCTCCGCTCCCCCGCTCCGCAGCAATGGTGCGGCTGCCCCAGAACCTCCGAAACCCGCTCTGACGTGGGATGATATTGTCCTGCCCGCAAAGACCAAGCGCGAGCTGCGCCAAATGCAGCTTCTCCTCGAAAACCCCGCGCAGGCACGCCGCCTCGGTGTGGACCCGCCCACGGGCCTCTTGCTCTACGGCCCGCCTGGCACAGGAAAGACAACCATTGCCCGCATTCTGGCCGCGCAGGCCAAGTCGAAGTTCTTCGCCACCAGCCCCGCCGAGGTGAACTCCATGTGGGTGGGGGAAGGGGAGAAAGCCGTTGCGAAGCTCTTTAACGAGGCGCGGCAGAGTGCTCCGGCGATTATCTTTCTGGATGAAGTGGATGCGCTGATTCCAAGCCGCGTCGGGGGGATGCACATGCCCTCAGACAAAGTCGTGAACCAGTTTCTTCATGAGATGGATGGCCTGACACCAAATCAAGGACTCTTTGTGGTAGGCGCAACCAACCGCCCCGATATGCTCGATCCCGCCTTGGTGCGCGGTGGGCGGCTCTCACGGCAGATCGAGATCCCGCTTCCGGATGAAGACGCGCGCCGCCAGATTCTGGGGGTTTGTGTCAAACGCGCGATCATTGGAGACGATGTCAACTTAGATCGCCTCGCCGCAGGTGCGGAGGAGTTCTCTGGTGCTGATCTACGGGCACTGGTGAACGAGGCCGGGATGCAGGCTCTGATCCGTCTCGCCGACGAAGGGGGGATAGAAGCCGTCACTATGGCGGACTTTGAGATCGCTCTGGAGAACATGGACAAGACCGAGGACTAGGCACGACGCCTGAGGGCGTTTGTGCCACAGTGGAGCTCTCCCGATGCCGTGTGGTAGGGCTCCCAGATGTCTAGAAAGTGGACGGCCAATCCCAGCTCGGAGAGCTTGCTGGCGAGTTGGTGCCGGAAGGGTGTGAAGCAGGGATCGGGGACAAAGACCTGCGTGCCAACCACCAAGCTGTTGACCGGATTGGGAATCACCGCAAGGCCGTCCTCAAAGAGCGCAGGGAGTGGTAGGATATCGCTGTCCTCTATCCCAAGCTCGGCTCTGAGCTGCTCCCGCGTGACTTTGAGTGCCGCCCGAATACGCAGCTGCTCCGCGTTTTGAGCAAGCGCCTTGAGCTTGCCGACGGTCGTTTCACCGGGCTTGCCCACAAAGATGGGTTGGTCGTCGCTCAGGCCACTCAGGGCCGATGCAGCGCTCTCTGGGCAGGGAAGGAGGACGCGCCAGCCTTTTCTCTCTCCTTTCTCTTTTTTTTCTCCTCTCGCGCCTGCCGGGACAAAGTTAATGACCTCGTCCACGTGGCCAATGGTGAGCCAGCTCACGTCCACGAAGACCGGTGGCCACTGGACTTTTTGTTTCGCGAGAAAGGCAAGCGCCTCTGGGTGAAAGCTTAGCTCTTTTTGCCTGCCCGTCAGAATACGCCCGTGGGGGAACCCTGGCACAGGAGGCGAGACTTCCAAGTTACCGTACCAGTCTATCCAGCGGCGCTTTGGCAGCGCATCCCCAACTCGCACACACTCAATGTGCGGGAGCTTCTCTTGCAAGTAGCGCTCCACCAGCCGATCCAGTGGCCCACAGACAAGCCCTTGGTCGTGCTTGTCACGCAGCCCGAGGAGAGCCACCGGCCTGTCGCCGCGAACACCAAACTCAACCGTGTCCTGCATCCAGATATCCGACGCGTGAGCGGGGTCATTGGCAAGGGCGTGCACAGGGACGGATGCTAGCCGGATCAGCTCCGCCACAAAGGTTTTCGTACGCAACGTCTCGATAACAAAGAGCGCTTCGACCGGATCAAGCGACGAGCAGAGTAGGAAGGGGGTTTCCACACTGAGATTGTACCCGCAGGAAATAAAGGGTCTGGCGGTGAAGAAAAGGGCATGACAAAAATTCCGGTTTGTTTACAGATGTATACCGTTCGCGACGATGCCCAGCGCGATCTGGCGGGGACACTCGCCACGGTGGCACGGCTTGGCTATGCGGGTGTCGAACTGGCAGGGTATTCAGGGAAGACGGCGGAAGAGGTCAAGGCGCTTCTAGATGGCAACGGGCTTCGGGCGATCGGGGCCCATGTTGGAGTGGATATCGTGACCAATAGCCCCGCGCAGGCTATCGCCGATGCCAAGCTCTTTGGCTACGACTATGTGATTGTCCCGTGGATCGGCAAGCCCTACACCGAGTCTCTGGACGGCTACCGTAGGCTGGGGGCGGAGCTCTCGGCAGTTGCGCCGCAGTACGCCGATGCTGGGCTCACGCTCTGCTACCACAACCACGCCTTCGAGTTCGAGCTCTCCGAGGGAGGCAAGACCGGACTGGATGTGCTTTTCGAGGCTGCCCCTGAAGTTCATGCGGAGCTGGATACATTCTGGATAAAAAAAGGCGGTCAGGACATCCCCGAGTATCTGACGCGCTTCTCTGGCCGTGTGCCTTTGGTTCACTTGAAGGACATGGACTCCCAAGGCAACTTCGCGCCCGTTGGGGCAGGGATAATAGACTACCCGGCACTCTTTGCTGCGGCTGAAGTGGCGGGAGCAAAGTTCTACATGGTGGAGCAAGATAGCTGTCAGGCACCACTAACGCCGCTGGAGTCTATCCAAATCAGTATCGAAAACCTCAGAGCCTGGGGCAAGGTCTGAGGCGGAGATGCGCATTGTCGGCTGGGGCGGGCTGTTATTTTGTTGTTTCGGTTTACTGGTAGATCTCACCGCATATAACAATGTCAGCCAGTCCGGAGCGGGCTCCGAGTTGGCTGACTCTCTGCAAGTGCTATTTTGGGGAATGGCGTTGTTTCCCATTGGCGGGATACTCTCGCTGGTTTTGCTAAGAAGAAGTAAAAAGAGGTTTTCGCCAAATAAGCCATGATATACTGGAAAAGTATTGACACACCCTTGACACGGGAACTTTCGGAGCTGAGTGAGTGTCTAGGGTAGTAGATTTTTCTTCCTAAGCCAAGAACTGTGCAGAAATAGTATATGATGATGTCTGATCCCTCATTTTTACCTCGCCGCCGCCAAGATGTTTTAAGTAGAGTAAGACAAAGGCAAGCACTTCGGAAACCGCAATCGAAAGAAGAAATTCTTGAAGAAGAGCGGAAAATATTTGCTGAAGATGATCAATATGTCCCTCATCTCCTTCGTAATTATGCTCAGATGCTTGGAGAAAGCCCGTTGGCACTTATGGCTCAAGGAGAACTCGGAGAGGTGGCTGATTCTACCACTTATTCTGCTCCTCATTTCCAACAGCAAATTCTTCCGCCTGTTCGGCAGCGAGATAGTATTTTAGAACCTCCTATTGTTGTAAATAAAGAGCTGACAGAGTTTGACAGACACCACAATGCGGTTCGGATGTATGTTGTTCAGCAATTTCAAGAAGGTAAGAAATCTCGTGAGATTGCAGAGATGATTGGGCTGACTCCTCATAAACTATCACGATGGTATAACCTGGTTAAGGATCTCCCTACCACGATGCAACTTTGGACTCCATTGTTTAAAGAGGCGGAGGTGGGAGAGTGGGATTCAAGTCCCTCTGAGCCCGAGGAGGAAATTCTTGTCATCGAGCCCGAGGTGCCTCGTCCTGCTCCTCGACTACGGGAGCCAAGCCCCGAGGCAGTCAAAGCCGCCAAAGGCGCTCTACGCCAGGCCGCTAAGAACTCACAGATCGTGCGGGATCAGGAAACGATTCAGCTCTGGATCACGCAGAATCTATCACCTGACGAAGACGCCACTGTTGGAAACCGACTTGCCGCTCTCGCATTTCACCGTGACGATTGGAGCCTCTCGCGGATTGCGCGGGCCCTGGATCTAGATGTCTCGACTGTCAGCCGTTGGATGACCCGTGCGAAACAGGCGGAGCAGGCCGAGGCTGCGCTTCAGAAAGGGATGGATCAGCGCCGCGCGGAGCTGAGGCTAAAGTCTGAGCAAGTAGCAAAAAGCGCGGCACCCGCAGCCCGACGGCAACCGCGTCTCAAAGTCGCTCTGCCTCGTCCGCTTGCCCCACTCTCTGCAATGGCGAAGCGCTCGGTGGGGATACTCAAGGTGGTTTTAGAACAGGCGGAGACAAGCGCACAGGGGATATTGAGCCTACCCGTCGCCAGTGCCATGGAGCGTGAGCGAATCATGGCCATTCTGTCCCTGTTAGATGTCCAGACCGGCCGGCCTGTGACAAATGGCAAAGGCTTCCTGATCCCGATCCCGCCCGAGGAGGCAGCTTTTCTCACCCGCACCCTGGCGCAGAGCTAGCCGAGCCGCCGAGGCTCTAGGCCTCGGCTATTTCTTCTTTAGGAGCTGCCTTGTTATTCTCTGAGTAACCACACTCTTTGCTGGCACATCCGATTCCGGTGAGCCGCCCTTTAAAGACTTTCTCGTGGAGCAGCCCACCGCACTGAGGGCACTGTCGGTCCGTGAGAGGCTTGCCAGGGAGTGCGGTCTTGCAGGCAGGGTACTGGTTGCAGGAGTAGAATATCCCGGTTCGGCTCCGCTTCTCGACAAACTCCCCCTTGCCGCACGCGAAGCACTTAACCCCCGTCGAGACCGCCTCCGCCTTATCTTTGTGGATGTACTTACACTCAGGGTAGCCCGGGCACGCGAGAAACTTACCAAAGCGCCCTGTCTTCTCCACCAGCAGTCGGCTGCAATTAGGGCAGGGAATCTCGGAGACCACGGGCTCGGCAACCGGCACCGGCTCACCATCGAGGCCCTCAGCAGCGACTTTCTCACTGTACTTACAGGTCGGGTAGTTTGAGCAAGAAATGAACTTGCCAAACCGGCTGAACTTCTCCACGAGTGGGCTCGCGCACTCCGGGCAGGGCCGACCAATGTCTTTGGCGAACTTGCCCATGTTCTCGTCGGCTGCTTTTAGCGCCTTCTCAAAGGGTGTGTAGAACTCCTTGAGCAGCGCCACACGGGTCTCCTTGCCCTCCTCAATGGCATCAAGGCGCTCTTCCATGCCCGCGGTGAAGTGGACATCAAGAATTTGCGGGAACGCTTGCACGAGTAAGTCGGTGACCACTAAACCTAGATCGGTGGGCTGGAATTTCTTCTCATTGAGCGCAACATAGCCTCTGTCTTGGATTGTGGAGATAATTGAGGCATAGGTGCTCGGGCGACCGATTCCTTGCTCCTCCATCATCTTGACCAGGGTGGCTTCCGTAAAACGGGGAGGCGGCTCAGTGAAGTGCTGCTTGGGCAGAAGCTTGAGCAGATCCAGTGGCTGGCCCTCATTCAGCGGCGGCAACGGAGGCTTCTCGTCGTCGTCCACCTGCGCCGGGTTGTCTTTGCCCTCGGTGTAGACTCGCAAGAAGCCCTCGAACTTGATGGTGGAGCCCGTGGCGCGGAACGTGTACTTTGCGGCCTCGATATCGGCCTGCACAACATCCATGACGGCGGGCGACATCTGCGAGGCGATAAAGCGCAGCCAGATCAGCCGGTAGAGCTTGTACTGATCGGCGTTGAGGCGTGTCTTGATGCCATCTGGATCACGAGTGATATAGGTGGGACGGATGGCCTCGTGTGCATCTTGAGCCGCGTTTTTCGACTTATAGACATTGAACTTCTCGGGGGCGTAGGGCTTGCCAAACGTGGAGACGATGTACTCCTTGGCCGCTACCTGTGCCTCACCCGCCACACGGGTCGAGTCGGTACGCATGTAGGTGATGAGACCAACAGTGCCCGCCTCGCCGCCTAAATCAATTCCTTCGTAGAGCTGCTGCGCCACGGACATCGTGCGCTTACTAGTGAAGCCTAGCTTGCGCGCGGCCTCTTGCTGGATCGTGGACGTAATAAACGGGGCGTAGGGCCGTCGTTGACGCTCGGATTTCTTGACCTTGGCAACCTGCCACGCGGCTTTCTCGACCGCCTGGAGCACCGTCATGGTCTGCTCCTCGGTCTTGATCTCAAGCTTCTTGCCTTCAAAACCCACAAAGCTGGCATCGAAGGTCTGTTTCTTGCCGGTCTGGGGCGCAAGATTTGCCGTGAGGCTCCAGTACTCCACGGGCACAAACGCGAGAATCTCCCGCTCTCTGTCGCAGATCAGGCGCAC
>NZ_JAYUPA010000935.1:0-2891 GCF_043760365.1 Armatimonas sp. | reverse complement strand
TCGTGAGCAGCTCTTTGAAAAGCCTGTCGTGATCAATCGCTTGTTCATCCATCTCACGCTCATTGTATCGCGCACACCGAAAATCCGGTAAATCCGGTAGAGCCTTTTTCACGAATCGCCTTCGATGGCCTGAAAGGCCATCTCTGGGCCGCGCTCCGCGCGAAGCGGGCCGAGCCCGCAGAGAAGGAGACGTTTGGCCGGGGACTTTCAGGCCTCGGCAAACCATTCGTGAAAAAGGCTCCGGTAAAATAGGATTACTGCTGCCTTGAGGACACTTAACGATGCTGACTCTTCTTTCCCTTCGTCTCGCTGGTCTCGTTTCCCCAGAAGCCCACGGCTCCCCCCAAGCCGACCACTCCCGCCACCAAGTTGGACTCTTCCGCTCTGGCTCTGCTCACCGCTGGAGCTAATGGGCATGGGCGAGTGGCAGCGCTGGAAAGCACGCTGGACTGGCGCTACCGCCCCAAAGCCAACCTGATCACTCGCCCCACCAGCACCCAGGGGCAGAAAGCGCTCGAAGGTGCTCTCCACTCTGCCCAGGGAACCCTCACCGACACCAAGACGCTCTACGCCTACCGCTACGACAACGACGGAAAGCTTACCACCGCCACAGTACGCGCACTCGCACCGGACGGGCAGGAGTCGCCTGCACCGCCGTGTGCGCCACCTTGCGCGAGGTCGGACTCCAAGGGCCGGAAGATCCCGCAGATGCCAAGCTTCCCGCCCACGACAAGCAGCGCATCACCTTCAACCCGCCCTCAGGCCCATTCATGGATCTTGCCGCACCAGCGGGCCGCTTTAGCCGCCCGATTCCGTAAACGCCCCAAAACGCCGCCCATCAGGTAAAATGGGCGGCATGGTGATCCCGGAGGCCGTAGTTGGCCAGCCGATTTTTGCACGCTATGATCTGGAGGATAAATAACCTATGAACCGACGAAGTCTACTCACGGGCGCAGTGACGCTCACCGCCTCGGCTGCTTTGGCGCAGCAACAAGAGAAGGGCAATGCCTTCGACCGCTACAGCCCCGGTGCAGCGGTGATCCGCTACCCCGATCCCGATATTATCGCTCTCGACAAGCGCTATGAGCCCCTCATGATCGGCAACACCCCGATCCAGCGGCTGCACACCGGCTCGATGTGGGCGGAGGGAGTGCTCTGGCACAGTGTTGGGCGCTACGTGCTCTGGTCGGACATCCCCAACAGCATTCACCGCCGCTGGCTCTGGGAGGACGGCCACACGTCGGTGATCCGCGACTCCAACAACTCCAACGGCAACACGCTCGATCGGGAGGGGCGGCTCATCTCCTTTGAGCACCTCACCCGCCGCGTGGCTCGCCACGAGCATAATGGGAGCGTCACCGTTCTGGCGTCTACGTTCAATGGCAAGCCCTTCAACGCCCCCAACGACGGCGCGGTACACCCCGATGGTGGCATCTGGTTCACCGACCCCGGCTACGGCTCGATGGGCTACTACGAGGGAATGAAGGGGCCATTGGAGCTCAAAGAGGCTGTCTATCGCATTGACCCGAACACGCTGAAAGTGGAGAAAGTCACCGACGAGCCTACCAAGCCCAACGGACTCTGCTTCTCGCAGGACTACAAGAAGCTCTATATCGCCGACACGGGTGATCCTCACTGTATCTGGGTCTTTGATGTGCAGAGTGGAACTAAGCTTGGCAAGGCAAAAGAGTTCGCCAAGATGACGATGGATCTCAATGGCAAGAAGGCCACGGGCAACGCAGACGGCATCCGCTGTGATACCGAGGGCAATGTCTGGGCCGCGACGGGCTGGGTGGGCGCGGGCTTCGACGGTGTGCAGACCTTCGCCCCTGATGGCACGCGTATCGGTCAGATTCTCCTGCCAGAGATTGGCTCGAACCTCTGTTTCGGTGGCTCCAAGCGCAACCGGCTCTTTATCACCGCGGGGCAGTCACTCTACGCCGTTTACGTCAACGCGCAGGGCGCCCACTGGTGCTAACGCGCACCCTCCCTAACCCCCGCTCGGCGGGGGTTAACGAGGTTAATCCAGCAGGCTCAGCACATCCGCCGTGTCGGTGAGCGCGATATCAAAGGCTGCGATCACTTTCTCAATCTGCTCGTCGGTGATCACGAGGGGCGGCTGAACGCGCATAATCTTGGTGTTGTTGAGCGTGTAGGCCACGACCACGCCGTTTTCGACCAGCGAGCCGATCGCCAGTTTTTGAATGTCGGCATCTGAGAACTCCACGCCGATCATCAGGCCACGTCCGCGGACGTCCATCACGAGCTTCGGGTGCTTGGCTTGAATCCCCTTGAGGCCGCTGAGCAGCTTCTCGCCTTTAATACGGGCCTGCTCGGCGAGATTGTCCTCGCGCATGATGGTCAGCGCGGTGATTCCTGCCACGCAGGCCGCTTCGTTGCCGCCGAACGTGCTGGTGTGTAGATACGGGTTCTCATGAAAAACAGCGTTCCAAACTTTTGCCGTTCCCACAATGGCGCCCACGGGCATCACACCGCCGCCCAGCGACTTGGCAAGCGTCATAATGTCTGGCGCGACATCCTCCCAGTTGCAGGCGAAGAACTTACCCGTGCGGCAGAGGCCGGTCTGGACTTCATCCAGAATCAGTAGCGCCCCGTGCTGGTCGGCGAGCTGGCGCGCGGCCTTGAGGTAGCCGTCGGGGGGAATCCGAATCCCGTTCTCCCCTTGAATGGGTTCCAATAAAATCGCCGCCGTCTCGTCGTCTACGGCGGCAGAGAGCGCGGCGCTGTCGCCAAACGGCACATGGACGAACCCGGGAAGAAGCGGCGCGAAAGGGGTTTTGTAGCTGTCCCTACCCGATGCCGAGAGTGCTCCGAGTGTCTTACCGTGATACGAACCCTCGGCGGAGATAATCTTCGTGCGGCCCGAGGCC
>NZ_JAYUPA010000934.1:0-2892 GCF_043760365.1 Armatimonas sp. | reverse complement strand
CGGCAGGCTCGCTGCAAGCATCTCGGTCTTTGCTTCGGTGAGTGTGTCCAGGCTTGCCCGACTCTGCTCCACGAGCGCGATGGCTCTTTGAAACGCCGTTAGCGCCTCATGTGGTTTTCCCTGATCTCGCTGGACCTGCCCCAGCGTGTCCCAGGTAAGCTGCTCACTACTGGGGTTCAAGAGCTGCTGGTGCAGAGGCAGCGCCTGCTGACAGAGCGCCAGGGCTGCTGGGTAGCGCTTCAAAAGCAAAGCACTCGCTCCCAGATTACTCAGAGCATCCGCCTCACCCCGCGCATCGCCGAGCTGCCGGTAGAGTGTCTGGGCTTTCTCAAAGTGTTCAAGTGCTTGCTCAGGCCTCTCCTGCATGGCGTGGACTTGCCCGAGATTACTTAGCGCTGTTGCTTCGCCCCGCTTGTCTCCCGAAGCACGCCGGAGCGTGAGCACTTCCTCGTAGAGTACCCGCGCCTTCTCAGGCTGTGAGAGCGCCGCATAGGTGCTGGCGATCCCAGCCCTCGTGGTTGCCTCGACGGCCTTATTGCCCAGGGGCTCTTGCAGTACCAGCGCTTTCTGGTAGAGTTGGAGCGCTGGGATATACTGCCCGATGGCTTTGTGACAGACCCCAATATTGTAAAGTGAGCTGGCCTCGCTTGCTGGGTCTTTGAGCTGCTGGCGGACCGTGAGGGCTTTTTCGTACTGCTGGCGTGCGGCGAGAAACTGCCCGGTGAGTCGGTAGATTGTCCCGATATTGCTGAGAGTATTGGCCTCACTACGCTTGTTACCGTTGGCCTGATGGAGAGAAAGGGAACGCTCATAGTGCTCCCGAGCCTTGGTGTACTCGCCGGTTGCACCATGGACATTGCCGATATTGGTAAGCGTGTCCGCCTCACGCAGACGATCTCCCAGCTCCCGCCGGATCGCCAAGGCGCGGTTCAAGAACTCCAGAGCCTCGTCGGGCTTTCCCAAGAAACGTGCGAGGCTCCCCAGGTCATTGAGTGTGTTGCCCTCACCGGCGCGGTCTTGGACTTGCTGAAAAAGCTCAAGCGCTTGCTGGGCGTAGCCCTGGGCCTTCGAGTACTGGCGCAACATCTGAAAAAGCCCACCGAGGCTGTAGAGTGCACGTGCCTGAGTCCTGATGTTCTGGTTTTTCTTCGCCAGTGCTAGGGCTCCCTCAAAGAGCCGCTGCGCGGTCTCCCACTGGCTGGCGCGAACAGCGGCATCGCCCTGCTTGAGTTTTTCTTCTTCGTCGCTCATTGCTTTGTCCTCAGTACCTCCAGGAGATCTTGTGTGTAGTCAGCATAGGGCGACTCTAGCTCCAAAAAGAGCGCGAGTGCTTCTT
The DNA here is from genome assembly GCF_043760365.1 of Armatimonas sp. GTDB lineage: Bacteria > Armatimonadota > Armatimonadia > Armatimonadales > Armatimonadaceae > Armatimonas. The sequence goes on along the minus strand of NZ_JAYUPA010000934.1, from coordinate 1,556 downwards.
CGTAGAGAGTGTGGGCCGTGTCTAGATTGCCGAGCGCCTGCGCGGCTTCTCCTTCGTTGTTGAGGGCTTTTGCCAGCAGATCCAGATCGCCGCTCCTGCGTGCCGCCGCACTGGCTCGTTGGTAGTGCTGAGCCGATAGGGCAAAATTCTCCCAGAGATAGGCGACGTAGCCCGCATTGTTCTCAACCCTAGCGATCCCACGGAGATTATTGTGCTGCTCGTAGAGATGCAGGGCGCGGGTGAAGTGGGCGTGAGCTCGCTGCACCTTGCCTGTGAGATCTTCGCCCTCAATCAGCCCAAGATTATTGTGAACAAAAGCCGCATCCGTGCTCTCCTGGGCTTCAAAAAAAGCCAGTGCCTCCGTGAAGTAGTGTTGGGCGACTTCTTTCTCTCCCCGGTAGAGCGCCACTTGGCCCAGGAGGTTCTGCGCCCGCGCAATCCCGACGGAGTCGTGCAGGGTCTGGGCGAGAGCCAGTGACTCACTTGCTGCCGCTTGGGCCGGCTCACCCTCCTGAAGATCCAGACACAGTCCCGCCCACTCGCCCAGGCCTTCAACTTTTTGGGTGCCCTGTAACTCCGGAAGAATCATGGCCAGTGGCTCCTGCGCGGCCCTTGCAAAGCCGCGCCGGGTAAGTAATCCTAGCCAGCGCTAGGGCGCACTCGCCGCGCTCCTGAGTGGGCACACTCCGCGTGCCCAGCACGGCTTGTAGGTTGAGTCGCTCGCGCTCTAGCAGTGCCAGCGCCTCGCTCTCCGTCAGGGTGCGGAACTGCCCACGGACTTTTCTTGCCCAGTGCGCAAAGTGGTGCGCATGTGCCCGCGTCGTTTGCTCCTCAAGCGCTTTTTGCTCCTCCAGTCGCTCCGTGGCGTACTCGCCGACGGTCTCCAGAAAACGGTAGCGCACCCGCTGACTACGCGTCTCGGTCTCCGCCTGAAGTAGCGAGTGGCGGCGCAGGGCATGCACGCTCTCTAAAACATCCTCGGCAGTGCAGACATCCTCGGCATCCTCTAAATAAAACCCGCCTGCAAAAACGGAGAGCTGTGCAAAGACCTCTCGCTCCTGTGCCTCAAGAAGCCCACACGACGAGTCTAAAGCGGCCCGGAGCGCACGCTGAAGCAGCTCGCGTGGTGTGAGAGTCGCCACCCGCGCCGCCGCCAGCTCAACGGCGAGCGGAATGCCATCGAGGCGCTCGCAGAGCTTTTGCAGATCCGCTGCATTCTCGGGTGTCGCCGCAAACGCTGCGTGCTTGGTCTTTCCGCGCACCATAAAGAGTTCGTGCGACTCCTCCGGGGAGAGCGGGGACACCTCAACCACGGTCTCTGCCTGAAGGTTCAGTGCCCGCCGCGCCGTCACCAAAAGATGTAGCTCGGGGAGCGCACTCAGGAGCGCATGCATCTGCTCTGGGGCACCATCGCACTGTTCCGCGCTGTCCAGCACGAGTAAGACCCGCTTGCCTCGGAGCGTGGCGATGAGCTGTTTCTGAAGCGAGGTGGTTGCCTGCATGGGTATCCCAAGTGCCGCTGCAAGCCGGTAGAGCAGCGTCTCGCTCTCTGTTGC
>NZ_JAYUPA010000933.1:0-8191 GCF_043760365.1 Armatimonas sp. | reverse complement strand
TGAAGGCATCGGTTGTCGTCGCTGCGGTGGAGCCACGCTGGCGAATCTCCCGTGCCATCTGCTCACGCTTCTGGTTCGCGGCGGGGATCAGGCTCTGGTTGACGGCGATAATGGGCAGGGAGACCGCCAATGCGAAGACAATCACCGGAGCCATGATGCGCGGAAAACTCGTCCCAGAGGCAAAGAGCGCCACAATCTCCGAGTCGCCCGAGAGCCGCCCAAAGCCCATCAGGGTTGCGAGCAGCATCGCCATGGGAATGGTGTAGGCCAGGACATAGGGCAAAGTGAAGAGCACCATGATCGCCAGGTAGGTCGGCGAGACGCCTTTTTGGGAGAACTCTGCCAGTTTCTGCAGCTCCCCGGCGGCCAGGAACAAGCTGGTAAAGAGCATCACAGAGCCGAAGAACGGCCCGACAATCTCCATCAGCACAACTCGATCTGTGCGAGTCATGAAATCCTCACAGCTTGAAGTTCTCCCCGAGGTAGAACCGGCGAACATCCTCGTTCTCCGCCACGGCATCGCGCGTGCCCTCAAAGACCACTTTGCCATCCACGATCACGTACGTCCGATCCGTGAGGTTCAGAGTAGCGGCAGCGTTGTGGTCGGTGATAAGGACACCGTAGCCGTGTGTTTTTAGCTGCTGAACCATCTCCTGAATATCCTCAATAGCCTTCGGATCAATTCCGGCGAAGGGCTCATCGAGCAGCAAAAACGACGGGTTCGCGGCCAGCGCCCGTGCGATCTCGACGCGCCGTCGCTCACCGCCTGAGAGCTCGGCACCACGCGCCGTGGCACGGTGAGTCACTTTAAGATCCTCCATGAGCTGCTCCGCACGCGCCTTGCGGTTCTTGCGAGGGAAGCCGGTCATCTCCAGCACCAGCATCACGTTCTCACGCACCGTGAGCTTGCGAAAAACACTGGCCTCCTGCGCCAGATAGCCGATCCCGTGACGGGCCCGCTGGTACATCGGCATCTTCGTTACGTCTTTTCCATCCAGCACTACTTTGCCCGTATCGGGACGGATCAGCCCGACAATCATATAAAATGTCGTGGACTTCCCCGCGCCGTTTGGGCCGAGCAGCCCGACGATCTCACCTTGCGCAAAATCCAGCGAAACCCCGTCCACCACCCGGCGCTTTCGATAGACCTTAGTAAGCTCTGTCACCTCGATCCGACGTGTTACGGCGCTCATCGCTTGCCTTTACCGGGTGTTCCCGTTGTGCTGCCCCCATCAAGGTGCAAGGCCGGGGGCTTGTTTTCTGCATCGTCGGGATCGCCCAGATCAATCCAGCCCCCTTGCATCGTCGTCTCTAGCTCCAGCCCACCGTAGTACCAGATACGGGCATTGCCAGAGAAGTCAATCCGCCCCGTGCCTAGCTTTGGCCCCGCCTTGTAGCTTGCATCGTCGCAACGCACCTTAATGCTAGTCTTTTCATCAGTCAGGCTGATCTGCTCCACAAGGATAGTCACATTGCGAGCCAAAGTTGCCCCCGTCACCAAGGGCTTCTTGCCCTTAACTCCTACATTAACAACTCCCACAACAATTTTTTGCCCACTTAGCTCCCGACGTCGTGATTTCATACTTGTCTTCTTGAGCACCTCACCACCATTCTCCCGTGCGACCAGGGAAACGGGAGTCGTGCCCCCCGTCAGGGTCGCGGTAAGTTTCCCGCTCGGGGTAGGACCGACAAATTCAATGACCCCCTCTTTCCAATCCAGCACAAACTCGCCAATGCGCGAGATATTGGCTTTCGCGGATGTATCCGTGGTTTTCTGGGCTGCAACTGCCAGCGGCAGGGTGAGAAATAACAAGACAAGGGTACGTTTTTTCATGGCAAGATCTTAAGTGTCTGTAGCAGTGTATCCGCTGTGAATCGGGAGCCATAGAGTGCGAAGTTTGAGCCGGCGAGAAAGGCCACATTCCCGACACCCTCCAGCTTCCCGATCGCTTTCGTGAGGTTTCCCCCCGGAAGCCAGGTCAGGCTGTCGCAGTGCACGACCCGCGCATCGGGTGTCTGTGCGGAGACACTACCCTGAGCGGTTAGTTTAGAGGCACCAGCCTCCACACGAACGATTTTCGCGGTGATGGTCAAGACGGGCTTCCCCACTTTATAGAGTACAGCACGTGTCCCTTCTAGGGTTGCCTCCGTGGCTCCCGGAGCGAGGGCGGCACGCAGGCCCGTGAGCTCCAGCAGGCGTTTCCCCTTTCCATCCGAGAGAACCGTTTTTGCTCCAGAGAGTTCCCCGGAAACGGGAAATGGTGTGGACGAAGGCTGTGGGCGGGGTGTGGAGATTACGTCGGGCTGCTTACGCGGCCCACAGCCCAAAAGCAGCCCACAGCCCCAAAAGAGCAAATAGAGGAGGGGGACAGTGTATCTCACGCTTTCTTAAGACAGCCTTCTCACTCGTCTGGTGCAGATTTTTCCGAATCTTGCACGGAGATAATCCCATAGACCACGCGGCGAGCCTTTGCCCCTACCAGCTCCATGATCCCAAAATCTGCCAACTGCTCGGACCAGCGTGCGGTTTTTACCACCACGCGCCGCCGTGCGATGCGCCGAGCGTGCGTGAGTGCCTCGGTGGTGAGTGGGCTATGGTCGCCAAAAGCCTTCAGCGGCACGAGCGTCTCCTCGGTATCTACCGCCACATCAAAGAACGGGTCGAAGTAGACCACATCGTAGCGCTTATCCGGGCAGACTTTAAGAAACTCCAGATGATGGCCCAGATGGATCACTTTCACACGGCGCATCGCCTCGTTCAGGGCCGCTTTATCGGTCTCAAACACTTTCAAGCCCTCGCGCACTACAATCCCCAGCTCCTGACTGCCCTCGATTCCGTGTACCTCGCCGGTGTCGCCCACCACATGCGCACAGAGCGTCGCCTCGCCCGCGTAGCCCAGCGTGCAGTCAAGCACCGACTCCCCTGAAACAAGCTGCATGGCTTCGAGGAGATAGTCAGGCTGGCCCCGCAACACATTGCGTAGGCGCATCGCGCCTAAATTAGGGTGGAAAAAGACCTCGTTTCCAGCACGGTTTACCAAAAGCAAGCGCCCACTCTGGACGACTAACGCTTTCTGCGCCTCCGGGTAGCGCCCAAAGACCACGGGCATTCCCTCGGCGTGCCGTCCTGCCACCTGGCAGCCAAGCTCTCTTGCAAAGTGCTCCGCCCGCGCCCGAAGCGCGGCATCGGGCTTGTGGCTGGTGGTGACGATCAGCTCAGTCCTCACCGAAGATTACCTCAGATGCTAGAATCGTGCACAGTGAGCCGTTGGGGAGCTCCAGCGTGACATGGCCAGAGGCGCTAAGCAGAGCCACTTTGCAGAGAGTGGGCTGGCCCTCAAGCACAAAAATCCGCCGGGCCTCGGGGTCAAGAAGCGCGTGCCAGTCTGGAAGAGCCGCGTACAATCCCTCTTGCTGCCACCCCATCCAGCGCTCAGTAAGACACTCCCAGATCACCTCTTGCAGCACTTGAACGCTCGGGCCAGCCTCCAGCGCGATGGCGATCCCTTCCAATTCTTGCGGCCAGACGCGGGGGAGTACATTCACCCCCACTCCAATCAGGGGCGTGTTGTTCTGTGCCTCGATCAGCACTCCACCGAGCTTGCGGTGACTCAGGAAAATGTCATTGGGAAAGCGTATTCTCGCATCGAAGCCGAAACGACGTACGGCCTCCGCTACGGCCAATCCCACCAGGGGTGCCAGCTCCCAGAGCCGCTCCGGGGCAACAGGCTCCCCCACTGCCGTAAACGCGATATTTGCACCGACAGGTGCCGTCCAGCGCCGCCCAAGCCGCCCCCGCCCCGCCGTCATGCTCTGTGCGGTGACAACCGCACCAGGTTGCGCCAGGAACTGCCGTGCGCTGTCTTGTGTGGAAGCGCAGCTCTCCAGAGCGATCTGCGGTTTGCCAAACCTCACTCGGTAAAATCCAGGGAGATGTCCAGCGCCGCTGCCGAGTGCGTGAGCGCCCCTACGGAGATAATGTCCACGCCCATCTCCGCGATCCCACGCACCGTGGCAAGGCTCACACCCCCCGATGCCTCGGCAAGCGCTCGCCCTGCGATCTTCGCCACGGCCTCGCGCAGCATTTCATTGCTCATGTTATCGAGCAGCAGAATATCCGCGCCCGCAGCAATTGCCTCGTCCACTTGCGCCAGGCTCTTGCACTCAACTTCGATTCTTAAAGGGTGAGGTGCATGCTCCCGCGCCCGCGCCACACACGCAGTAACTCCCCCACCCGCCGCCAGATGGTTGTCTTTAATCAGCACACCATCACCCAGACCGTAGCGGTGGTTGTGCCCGCCGCCACAGCGCACGGCATATTTCTCTAGCGTTCGCAGGCCGGGTGTGGTTTTACGCGTGTCCACGATCCGCGCTTTCGTTCCGGCCACAATGTCCACGAATTTCTGGGTCAAGCTCGCGGTTCCGGAGAGCCGCTGCGAAAAATTCAGCGCCACCCGCTCGCCCGTAAGCAAGCTCTGCGCCGAACCCGAGAGTCGCGCCACAATATCGCCGTATTTCACCCGTGTGCCATCTGTGACCAGCGGCGTAAACTCAACGGCAGGGTCTATCAGCCGAAACACACACGCCGCGATCTCTAAACCACAGATCACGCCCTCGGCCTTCACGAGAAAAACGCCACTTGCTGTGTTCTGGGCGGGCACGGAAAGCAGCGTCGTCACATCCCCCGCACCAATGTCCTCAACCAGCGCCGCCCGAACGGTTTCTTCGTACTGAATGGGTAATAGTTTCATTCGCTCACTCGCTGTGTGTGGTTGCGTATCCACACTGCCAGCTCCTCTTCGCTCCGCTCTCCTGCTGCTACGGCATAGAAAGTCAGATATTTGTCTTCTGCACTCGCCTCAATATCCCAGCCATTTTTGAGCAAGAAAACACGCGCAAGAACATAGCCAACGCGCTTATTCCCATCCACAAAAGGATGATTCTTGATTACTCCAAAGGCATAAGCTGCCGCAAGTGCCGCTATATCCGGTGCGGGCTCGCCATAGCTCCAGAGATTTTGAGCACGAGCAAGTGCGGATTCTAGCATACCCTGATCCCGCAACCCTGGAGAGCCACCAAATCGCGAAATCTGTCGCTCGTGTATCGCAAAAACTTCGTCAATCGTAAACCAAATCGGCTCTTTCATGGCTACTGCGCCAGCCGCCGCAAGACATCACGATCCTCACGCATTACTTTCTCCACGAGTTCCATGGTGCGCTCAAACTCAGGATCGTAAGGAGAGACTTCATAGCCGCTTGTTGTCTCACGGATATAAAGCGTATCCCCTTTCTCCACCTTCAGCGAGTCCAATACTTCCTTGGGCAAGATAATCCCCGCCGAGTTTCCCACACTGATAATCTTTGCTTTCATAGCAGTCAGTATAACATAAGTTATAACACCTGTCAAGTTCAGGTACACTATTGCTATGAACACGATTTCTACTCCCTCTGTGATTGCTCCGGGCGCGGCTCTTGAGAAGCTTGCCGGAGAGTTTTCGTTTACTGAAGGCCCTGCCGCCGATGCGAAGGGCAATGTCTACTTTACCGATCAGCCCAATGATCGCATCATGCTCTGGAACATTGAGGGCAAGCTTTCTACTTTTATGCAACCCGCAGGGCGCTCGAACGGGATGTTTTTTGACAAGGCCGGGAGCCTCTGGAGCTGTGCCGATGAGAACAACCAGCTCTGGAAGATTGGAATGGACAAGAAAGTGACGGTTGTGGTGAAAACCGATCCCGACGGTAAGCTGCTCAATGGCCCTAACGATGTCTGGGTGCACCCGAAAAAAGGCGGCTACTACTTCACCGACCCGCTCTATGTTAGGCCGTACTGGAAGCGCGATCCCGCCCGACAGCCCGCGGGGGAATATGTCTACTTTGTGAGCGCGGACTTCAAGACACTCAAGCCTGTGGCCACGGATCTTAAAAAGCCCAACGGCATTGTGGGCACACCCGACGGCAAGACGCTCTATGTCGCTGATATTGGCGATAATAGAACCTACGCCTACAAGATCGAAAAAGACGGCTCACTCTCGGCCAAGAAGCTTCACTACGCGCTCGGCTCCGACGGCATGACGCTTGATAACGAGGGGAACCTCTACCTCACGGGCAAAGGCGTCACCGTAGTGGATAAAAACGGCCAGCTTATCGAGAACATCCCTGTCCCCGAGGGCTGGAGCGCCAATGTCTGCTTCGGGGGCCGCGACCGAAAAACACTTTTCATCACCGCCAGCAAAGGTCTCTACGCCATTAAGACCCGCACCCACGGCGTGGATAACCAGTAGGCCCATAGAGCTCTTTTGCACGAAGATCGTTACCGCCCACACGAACGTGGGCGGAAAAAATCTGTGAACCAGCGATTTGTGAAAAGTGATACAATACAACCGGTGCCATACTGTTGGTTGCACCCGCCAAAGCAGCGGCGTAATGACGATCCTGGAGAACAAGATGAAAATTGTCTACACCCCTCTCTCCTCGGGAGTCGCACGGTAGCGATTCCCGTTTTTCAGAGTACCCTTTCCGGGTATTCACACTAGAGCAGTTCGGCATTGACCGGGCACGCTTTCTCACGGAGCTTGCGCCCTCATTTCATGCGCTCGCCTGGGATATCTACGATGTCCGACGGGAGCAAGTGCAGCGCCTACTCCATGCCTTCCCTGAGGAAACCTCTCGGCTTCAGCAGTTTCTAAGAGATTACTGGACGGAGCAGGCCACACTCGGTGTTGTGGAGGACTTGCTCAGCCGCCTCCCCACAGCCGAACGCGTGGCGCTAGAGTCCGTGGCTCCGTACCGGCGACGAGCAATGGCGCGCTTTCGTTTAGAGCTTACTAGGCTGGGCTGGCAACAAGAGCGCCTCCCCGACAACACGCGTTTTGCCCAGGGCAAGCTCGACACGGGTGACCTACGTGCCCTCCCGCGTCGCTTCGCTCCCATGGCCTGCGCCGTGGTGGATAACCCTCTCTTTGCACGGCTCCGAGAAGGGGTGGCGGAGCTGGTGGCCAAGGCGCGGCCCGAAGTGGTTACTCTCACCCTGACGGTGCACCAGATGAGTGTTGTCTGCCACCCAGGGCAGGCCGCGACCAACTCACCGGAGGGCATCCACCAAGACGGCGCAGACTACATCGTCTCCGCGCTGGTCGTGGAGCGGCGTGGCGTGACAGGCGGGATGAGCCGGGTATTCGGGCCCGATCGGGAGGCGGTGCTCCTCTCCCACACCCTACAGCCCGGCGAGGGACTCTTCCAAGCCGATGCGGGCTCGCCTCTTTGGCACGATGTCACCCCAGTACATCGGAGCGAGAGTGCCGAAAGCGATGGGATCCGCAGCATTCTGGGCTTTGATATTCGCCTAGAAAAATAAAAGCTATTTCCCCGGAGCGCCAGGAGCAGCAAAAAGCGCGAGCGTAGCAAGTACAGATCGTAGGTTCATATAAAATCTCCAGTCGCGGAGCGACATTTCGGCGCGAAGCGCCCGTAGACGCCCACTTTCAGTAGGCGGATGACACTTACATTCCCAAGGCACGCATCACGAAGGCAAAGATGTCCGCCTGCTCCTCAATGATCTTTGCAGTGGGCTTGCCCGCCCCATGTCCTGCCTTAGTCTCGATCCGAATGAGGGTGGGCGGACCGCTTGGGTCTTGCGCGGCCTGGAGCCTTGCTGCGAACTTAAAGGAGTGCGCGGGCACCACTCGATCATCGTGATCCGATGTTGTGATCAGTGTCGCGGGGTAGCGCGTGCCAGGCTTGAGGTTGTGGTACGGCGAGTAGGCCAGCAGCGCCTCAAAATCCGCCTTGTTAGCCGGGTCGCCGTAGTCACTTCTCCAGGCCCAGCCGATAGTGAACTGATCGAAGCGTAGCATGTCTAAGACGCCCACGGCAGGCAGTGCCACAGCAAAGAGCTCCGGGCGCTGGGTCATGCAGGCCCCCACCAAGAGACCGCCGTTGCTACCGCCCGCAATCGCGAGTTTCTCAGGACGCGTGTACTTCTGCGCGATGAGCCACTCCGCACAGCCGATAAAATCGTCGAAGACATTTTGCTTGCGTAGCTTCGTCCCCGCCTCGTACCAGTCCTTGCCGTACTCGCCACCACCGCGCAGGTTCGCCACGGCGTAGACTCCCCCTTGCTCCAGCCACGGCACCATGCTGAGTGCAAAGCCTGGTGTCAGGGAGATATTGAAGCCCCCGTAGGCATAGAG
>NZ_JAYUPA010000932.1:0-24990 GCF_043760365.1 Armatimonas sp. | reverse complement strand
ATCGCCGCTCCCATCTATAAAATGGGATTGATGCAAATTATAGCCATAGCTCTATATTTAGACGAAATGGCTAAGCCATACCAAATGCGGTTCCCCTGGTTCCGTAAATACATATTGCAAGCGCTTTTTATGGCGCGGTATGATAATAAGAACTCCGAGGAGCAGCCTAAGAGGGTTTTGACTGTGAAGACGACGACAGCGGTTAAGGCTAAGATGCCTTAGCTTGCGACAAAGTAGATTGAGCCAGAAAAGAAACTGATGATGACTACAGCCAATGTGGCTGGGGAAGGAATCAAGATGAACGGGGAAGAAGTTGAGACGGCTGGAGTTGACTCCAATACGATGGTGGAAACGGAGAATCTGACTGGGGAAGAGGCCAAGACGATAGCGGCTGCGAAGAAGACGGTGGTGGCTCGGGCGGATCAGGATCAGGAACAGGCCAACTTCACCGGGGAAGTGGCGCGGCAGGTGCAGGCAGTTCTGGATAGCCCTGAGACTGCGGTGCTGGTGGCGAAGCGTAGCTACGATACGGCCAAGCTTGCAGCGGGGCTGGCACTGGTGACGGCCTTTGAGACGAAGCGAGCGACGCGGCAGGAAGCGCTGGGTGGGCTACGGACGGCAGGCGGGGCGCTGACGGAGGGGTTTAGCAAAGCCAAGATTGCGGTCACGGACTACCGGGAGTCGGTGCGCCTCGCCTACCCCGGTGATAAGGCGCTCCAGCAGAGCCTCGGGCTGAGCGAGCGCGTGCCGCAGGATCAGGAGAAGTTTCTGGTCTATACCCACACCTGCGCGGCAACCGCCAAGAAAGCCCCGCACGCCAAGGCGCTGGACGACACCGGCTTTGAGATCACAGGTTACGACAGCACCCTCGCCACCTTCGCCACGGCGCGCACCAACTTCCTGCTGGCCGAGCAAACCGCCAAGTCCGCCACCGTGGCCCGCGATGGTGCGTTTAAGGCACTCAATACTTGGGCACAGTCCTTCCGTCGCGCTGCCCGCCTCGCGCTCAAAGCCCGCCCCGAGCTCCTCAATCCCCTCGGACTCTAAACCGTCCCCCTTCGCGAAGCCGGAGGGGGTGGCTGAGTTCCACGAAGCCGGGGGAGGTCGAACTCCCGCACGAGCGTTTTAGGAGCCTGAATACGCCAGGCTTCCTCGATTAGCTCCGCAAGCTCGTCGGCGTCGAGGGCAGGAAGGCGCACCAGGACAGCGGGAAAGCCTCGGTAGTGATCGTCGGTGAAGAACTTGGCCGGGTCAGCAGCGAGAAGCGCGTGAGCCGCTCCCATTCACGCGCCCAGAGGGCACCCGGTCTTATTGTCCTCGTTCCTCGGACACGAAGGGCGTGCCGCCCATAGCCGAGTTGACTCGGTATGGCCCGAAGTGGCCTTCGTGTCGGAGCTTGCGACGACAATAAGACGCTCCCGTTCATGGGAGCGAAAATGCGGGCCAAATTAATCCCGATGCAGAAAATCAATAAAACCCGTCTCGGGGTCGGCCTTGATCAGCTTCACCGAGACGCGGTCACCGACATCCAGCCCGTGCTCGTTGCGGGTGACGCGGCCCTCGATGGGCGGCTCCAGAAGGCGGGCGTAGACTTTCCCGTTCTTAACACCGGTGATGACAGCATCGAAGATCTCTCCGAGGCGTGGTTGTAAAAAGATCGCTGCGGCGCTCTTGCGCAGGCGACGTTCGACTTTATTGGCGACACTTGCCCGCTCCGTGCAGTGTGCGGCGAGGGTCTCTAGCTCCTCCGGGGTGTAGGGAGCAGGCGCTTGATTGAGTGTGGCCTTGATGAGCCGCTGCACCACAATATCCACGTAGCGCCGGTTAGGCGCGGTCGAGTGAGTGTACCCGCCGACGGCCAGTCCGAAGTGCCCCTCGCTCGCTCGGCCCGCTTTTACCAGCGCGTACTCGCCCGGCCCCAGAAGTTTTACGACCGTGAGCGAGAGCTCGGCAAAGCCCGCTGGGTCTGCCGCTCGCCGACGTTCCAGAAACGCTGAGAGGGCATGGGGGTCGGGGGTCTCGGAGAGGGTTTCGTTCAGCGCCTTGGCCACCTCGATAATGCGGTCCCAGCGCTTGGGGGCACGGACAATGCGCTGAATAGAGGCCCGCCCGCTCTCGTGCAGCAGCTCGGCCACGGCGGTATTCACCGCGACCATGAAGCTCTCGATGAGTAAGCGCGCTCGGTTCTTATGGATTGTCCTCATGCCCACGATCTTGCCGTTCTCAGTGATGGGCTGCGTCTCGACGCTCTCGAAGTTCAGTGCACCTTGCCGCTCACGTAGGGCTAGAAACCGCTCTAGAGTCTCGTCCTGGAGCTTGAGTTGCGCCTCCAAGCCGTCCACTGCCGCCACTTCCTCCGGTAGAGGCGCACTGCCCTCCAGCCACGGCCCGATTCTATCGTAGGCGAGCTTGGCATAGTTGCGCACCAGCGCAGGGGCCGCGCTCCGCTCTTGCAGTGTGCCGTCAGGGTTGACACGGAGCGAGACCACCATCGCCACTCGGTCTTCACCGCTCACGAGCGAGGTCGCCTCCGTGGAGAGTGCCTCGGGGAGCATCGGGAAGACATGGCCGGGCGTGTACAAGCTGCTGGTGTTCTTGGCCGCGTGGGAATCTATCACGCTGCTCTGAGGCACGCGCCAGTCCACCTCCGCAATCCCGACCCGCAGGACAATATCGCCATCGGGCAGGCACTCCGCCACCTCAATCTGGTCAAGATCCCGCGACTCCGTGTTGTCCACGGACGACCAGAGCAAGTGGCGCAGATCGGGCAGGTGGGTGGGTAGAGCGACTCTCTGCGCCGCTGCCTCCTCCACGGCATCGGGAAAAGTGGGGGTGAACCCTGCATCACGCAGAGCGGTGACAGCAATGGCAATCAGATCGGGCGATTTGAACATGTGTGTATTTTACATCCCTGGCGGCGGCAGTGCCGTGACCGCGCAGGTATTATGGCTATAAAAGAAAACACGGGGAACGAATACGAGGCAACAAGTTGCTCTCGCTAAGGGCTTCGTTCGTTCCTCTCTGCGCCATGCACCCTTCGGGTACGTGAACTGACGGGGGGCGTGAACCAAGTTTCCTGCACTCGGAGAGTGCCCGGCGCTAGCCCTTAGCGAGAGCAACTTGTTGCCTCGAAAATGATCATAACACCATGCCCAAACCTCTGCCACGTGCCCATGCGCACAACGACTATGCCCATACTCGTCCGCTACTCGATGCCCTGGAGCAAGGCTTTTGCAGTGTCGAGGCCGATGTCTACCTGGAAAACAGCCAGCTTCTCGTGGGCCATGACAAGAAAGACCTCCGCCCCGAGCGCACCCTGGTTAATCTCTATTTAGAGCCGCTCTGGCAGCGAGTGAAAGCCAACGGGGGCCAGGTCTATCCCGATGCCGCGCCGGTGACACTGCTCGTTGATATTAAGACCGATGGTGCACGCGTCTACGCTGCCCTCAAAGAGGTGCTGAGGCCCTACACCCCGATGCTGACGCGCTTCGAGAACGGCAAGATCCAGCGCCGGGCCATCACGATTATCCTCTCCGGCGACCGTCCCCGCGACATACTCGCCGCCGAGCGCAATCGCCTCGCTGCCCTGGATGGCCGCCCCGATGACCTGGGCAAAAATCTACCCGTCGCGCTCTTTCCCCTGATTAGCGAGAGCTGGTTTACCCTCTTCAAGTGGTACGGCTCTGGCCTCATGACCCACGCAGACCGCGAGAAACTCGCAAGTCTCGTCGAGCAAGCCCACACCGAGGGCCGCACCATTCGCTTCTGGGCCACCCCGGACAACCCCGCAGGCTGGGAGGTCTGCTGGCGCGCGGGCGTGGACTGTCTCAACACAGACAAACTGTCGGAGCTGGCGGCGTTTATTCGAAAACAGTCATAGAGGAAGCCAAAGGCTCCCTGCCGAACTTGGGTTGCATGACGGACGATCTTCTTTTAACCGGGCGCGTGGCGCTGATTGCGGGCGGGGCGGGCAGTATCGGGCAAGCAGTGGTGGCGCGGCTCTCGGTGTTCGGGGCGACGGTGGTAACCGCAGACCGGCCTGGTAGTGGCGCAGACTTCGAGGGCGATTTGACCGATCCTACCTTTCCCGATGCCTTGGTGGAGAAAATCTACCTCCGGGAAGGCTCACTCGATATTCTGGTCAACTGCCAGGGAATCACCGGGGCGAGCGTGCCGCTCTGGGAGCAAACGGACGAGAACTGGGACGCCGTGCTGGCAATCTGCCTGACCAGCGTGTTCCGGCTCTGCCGGGCGGCGATCCAGACAATGAGACATCAAAAACGGGGAGTTATTGTCTCGATTGCGTCGGTGGCGGGAAAAGAGGGTAACCCGAATCTAATTCCCTACTCCAGCGCCAAGGCGGGTGTGATTGCCTTCACCAAGGCACTTGGCAAGGAAGTGGCAAGAGAGGGGATTCGGGTCAACTGTGTCGCGCCCGCGCAGATCGCCACCCCGATGCTGGAGCAGATGAGCCCCGATGTGGTGGCAACACTCCTCTCCAAGATCCCGATGGGACGGCCTGGCACCGTGGACGAAGTGGCGAGCGTCGTGCATTTTCTTTGCTCCGATGCGGCTAGCTTTGTGACGGCGCAGTGCTACGATCTCTCGGGCGGACGCTGTACGTACTGATAATGACTATGAATAAGAGTATCTTTTTTGAGGGTGATCCGCGCGATGCCTCGGCAGTTGCAGCGAGAGTGGCGGGCGTGGAGACGGTGGTTTACTTGCCCCTTGTACAGCGTCCTCGGCGGACGGAGGACTTTGACCGGGCAACGCGAGGGATGTACGTGCTGGCAACGGAGGCAGCAAAGGCGGGCGTGAAACACATTGTGCTCTGCTCGACACTCGATTTTTTCTCTCGTATCCCACAGAACTGGCATCTGGCACCCAACTGGCGGCCCCGGCCCTCTCCTCTGCTGGAGCAGCTCTGCCCGTATCTAATGGAACTCTCGCTTCAGGAAGTGGCGCGGGCGACGGGCTTGCATGTTACAGTGTTGCGGCTTGGAGCACAGGTGCAGGCGCGAGAGACACTGGAGCAGGTGCTCGCGGAGCCCAGCGTGCCTTGGCGTGTGCGTCACCTGGGCGAGTGCTTAGCGAGACCCGCAAGCGACGACGGAAAACACTGGCGCGAGGTGCTGGGGCCGGTCGCGCCGGTCGCGTCGCGGCCTATCCAGAAAGTCGCGGTTCTGGGAGCGGGGGGGCCGATAGGTCGTGTGGTCGCCGACGAACTTAAAAATCACTACACGCTTCGTCTGGCGGATCTGAACTCACTGCTAGAGGCTAAGGCCCAGTCGCCGGATGCGCCGCTTGCTTGCCCGCTACCCCTGCCACATGAGGAAGTTTTTCTGGATGTGCGCGACTTTGGCTCGGTACTCAATGCTTGCAAGGGCTGCGATGCGATCATTAACTTAACGGTCGTGCGCCCCGATGCGGTCGAGGCATTTCTGGTTAATGCACTGGGAGCCTACAATGTCGGGCGGGCAGCAGCGCAGCTCGGGATTCGACGTGTGGTGCAAACGGGGCCGCAGCTCATCACACTGCATGGCGAGAACGACTTCACCGACGACTTTCATCTGGCTTGCGACTCCCCGACCCGACCTGGGCGCTATCTCTACGGGCACAGTAAGTTTTTAGGCAACGAGGCGCTGCGGGTTTTTGCGGAGTGGCATGACCTGGAAGTGCCCAATCTCATGTTCAATGGCTTCGCCCAGCCCGATGCCGTGAGCGAGCGCGGCAGTAGCGCAATGATGCTCTCGTGGCAAGACGCTGCCCGGGCGATTCAGTGCGCCCTTGAAACTTCCTCCCTCCCCAGCCCCTACGAGGAGTTTCACTGCGTCGCGGATTTCCCCCACGACCAGTGCCGCACGGAAAAAGCCGAGCGCCTACTGGGGTGGAAGCCGCAGGATAGCTTGGAAGGGCTCTGGCGCAAATCGTGACCACCGACCGCCTTGCCGAGGAAACTCTTGGCTCACACGAGCGCACGGGCAATCGCGGCGATCTCGTCTAGGCTTAGGGTCTCGGCGCGGCGGTCGGGGGTGACGCTGGCAGTATTGAGCGCGGCGAGGATCTCCTCGCGCGGGCGGTTCATTCCGTGCGAGAGTGCCCCGAGTAGCATCTTGCGGCGCTGACCAAACGCGGCGCGGCTGACGGCAAAGAATGCTTCAGGTGAGGGGACATCCACGGGAGGCGTGGCGTGCGGAATCAGATGCAGGATCGCCGAGTCCACTTTCGGGGGCGGGAAGAACGCGTTGCGTGGGACGAGCGCGGGAACGTGCACGGTGGCGTAGAACTGCATAAACACCGAGAGCGAGCCGTAGGCATCGGAGTTGGGGGTGGCCTTTGCCCTGTCTGCCACTTCTTTTTGGACGAGCAGCGTGATCGAGGAAAACACAGGGCGGAACTCCAACATCTTCACGAGCAAGGGTGAGGTGATGTTATAGGGGATATTGGCCACCACTTTGGTTGCGTCCAGCTCGCTCCAGTCATACTTGAGGGCATCCGCCTCGATCAAGCGCCAGTTGTCAAACTCCGCCATCACCTCGGCGAGCACGGGGGGCAAGTGGCGATCCAGCTCGATAGAGACCACGGCTCCGGCGTATTTGGCGAGCTCACGGGTGAGCACGCCCGCGCCGGGGCCAATCTCAAGTACCGTGTCGCTCGGGGTGAGCGCGGCGGCGGCGAGAATCTTCTCAAGATGGTTGCGGTCCACCAGAAAGTGCTGCCCGAAGCGCCGGGCGAGCTGAAGCCCATGTCTCTCCAGCAGGGCTTTCAGCTCCGAAGGACGGGTGAGTTCCAATTAAAGCAGCGTGTCTCCGCCGGGCTGACGCGGGGCGGGGCGGGCAGGAGGACGAGCCGCCGCCCGTGGCGGCGGCGGGGGAGCATCTTCATCGGCGAACGGATCGTCGAGGTCGTCTAGCTCCTCATTGCCACCAGGATCGGGCGTGTTGCGCTCTGGCTCACGGACGCGCTGGATCGAGCCACCGGCAGGCGCAGGGCGAACTTGGTGCAGCGGGGCGGGCTCACTGGGGAGAGGGCGTGGTGCGGGGCGAGACAGTGAGGAGGCGGGACGGAGCGGTAAATCGGAGGGAATGTCGGCGTGCTGTTGTGGCCGTGCTTGTGGTGGAGACAGAGGCCGCTGCGGCGCACGTGGCGCTTCGTCTTCGTCGAAGGGTGGTGGCATCTCATCGCGCAGGACAGGGGCTGCGGGCCGCGGGATCGGCGGTGCGGCCTGCGGCGTGGGAGCAACACGCTGGGGCGGCCCATAGCTACTCGGACCGGGGGGGGGAGGAGCCATGCGAGGCGCAGCGGAAGCCCCTCCACGGCGCGGGCCGTTCTCCTCTAGCTCCGGGGCAAACTGCGCACCGTAGCCGCACATTGCTAATGCACGACCTACAGAGCCTGTTTCCGCCTTCTCAATAAAATCACCAAAGCCTTTCACGTCTTCTTTCTTGGTTGCCGTGGCGATCAAGCGGCCCTCTTCATTGAAGATACTGGCACGAAAGACTGCGAACTGTTTTTCATGGTTGATCTCCACGGCTTCGGTGACGATCCCCCAGTCGGGGTGCTCGCTGCGAAACCAGATGAGGCGGGCAGAGACAGGCAGGTACTCACGGTTTCCCTGGACTTTGATGAGATAGCGCTTGGGGTCAAAGGACATGGTTTAGATACTCGATTCTAGGGTTCAACAGGGGGAAGTCAGTTTCCTGCAAAACCCCTGTTTTTTGACGGTTTTTATTAGGTTTAGGTTATTAATAACTATTAGATAGTGCGTATATTGTTAACGTGAACTTGACATTACTACACTCCAGGGATACACTCTATCGGTTTTAAGGAAAGCGGAAATTTTTTTTGAAACCCAACCATGTCGGCAATCTTGCCGATTGGCGGACCCAAATTGGCGTTCGTCTCTGACTGCGGAGGGTGGCACCGTGCCCCCCCACCGAGAAAGAGAGGCATCATGCCCTTCACAAACTATATGCGCTCTAGCATCGCAACTCTGGCCGCTCTGACCAGTTTTGTCGCTTATGCACAGACAAGCGCAACCAAGACACAGACCGTGATTCTGGTCGTCAAAGGGGAGAGCCATGTGCTCCGAACCACGGCCACAACCGTCTGCGAGCTTCTTGAGGAGCAGCACGTTGTTCTAACGGAACAGCTCCTGTCTTCTGTACCGCTCACCTCACAGATCACCGAGGGAATGCAGGTCTTGATTGAACCTAAAGCAGCCCCGGCAAGCGCCCCCACAAAAAAGCCTGCGCCCATGAAGGTCGTTGCGATAAAATCCGGGGCGGCGCGTGGGACACTCAGCTCCCGTGGAACTCTGGGAAATCTCTCTCGCTTCGAGGGTAAACGTGTTCTGACTCTGAGCGCCACGGGCTACGGCCCTGGTGAGAACGGTCGGTGGGGCGACCGCACAGCCCTGGGAACTCGCGTTCGCTTTGGCGTTGTCGCGGTGGATCCACGTGTCATTAAGCTCGGAACCCGGCTCTATGTCGAAGGCTATGGCGAGTGTGTTGCCGAGGATACGGGCGGCGCGATCAAGGGAATGCGCATTGACCTTGCGTTTAACTCGGACAGTGTGGCTAATGCCTACGGGCGTAAGCGTGTCCGTGTTGTGATTCTGGACTAGGATCTAAAAAGCAGCCCGCTGGAAATGGACGAATTTGAGGCGATCTACGCGCTGGTTCGAACTATTCCGGCGGGCTGTGTTCTTAGTTATGGGGAAGTGGGGGATCGGGTAGGCGTGCGACCTCGAACCGTGGGACGTGCCATGGCGCACTGTGCCCAGGAGGATCACGTTCCGTGGTACCGAGTTGTCGGAAGTGATGGTACCCTTCGTGTCGCCCGCTACTCTCCTGTGCTCGCTGCCGAACAGCGCCGCCGCCTGGAACGAGAGGGAGTGGTTTTTGGCTCTCAGGGGCGGGTGCCGATTGCTTACTTCTGGTAGAAAACCCGCAATTGTGCGGCAATTTCTGTGCCAGAGAAGCATTTCATCAAAAAATGAGTATAATGCCTTCAGGAGAACAGGTGGCAGGCAAGGCAACAATTTTAGTTTCAGAAAAAGACGCTCTCCCACTTCCTGTGGACGAGTGGCGCTGGCTGCATCAAGCGGATGCGCTGGTGGCATCGGGAAGAGTGGAGGAGGCAGTAGTACAGCTACGGACGCTGGTACACGCCCTTCCTGATTCCACACGCGGCTACCTCCGGCTCGCCGACTTGCTTCGCCAGCGACGGCGTGCAGGGGAGGCCCGTGAGATCCTGGAGACCGCTGTGGCCCATGTCCCCGACTGTCCCGTTTCCCGGGAAGCCCTCGCGGATGTCTGTGTCGAGATCGGGCGCTACGATGACGCGATTCCCCACGGTCAGGCACTTCTTGCACTGAAGCCACGCTCAATTCATGCCCGTGATATTCTCTCGACGGCCTTTCTTCACCGAGGGCAGTACGAACGCGCACTACGCCTCACCGACGAAATGGTGCGCCTAGACCCGTACGATCCAGGGCACCACTTCAAGCGCGGAGTGATCTTACAGCAGGCCGGGCTACTGGCAGCGTCTTGCCGGGCGTTTACCCGCACACTGGAACTTGCGCCCGACGACGAGCTACAAGAAGCCTGCCAGATGGCCATTGATCTTCTGGAGCGCTATCAGATCCGCCAAGTACTCTCTCTCGCCTCCGAAGACATTCTCTTCCATCTCCATCTTCTGCGAGATCCCCAGGAAAGTGCGCGTGCACGTGGCTTCTATCTCTCCGAAACAGCCGTCGCGGTACTTGCTGCACAGCTTCCCTATCTTACCCCTGACAGTCAACCGGGCTGGCGACACTACCGATACCACTAGAGTAATGGAGAAACTTCTCCCAAATTCGGCGCAGTTGCCGTATAATGCACCTCAAAACACAGATGCTCACTACAGTGGGCCTGTTGCAGTCGTGAGGATTTTTTCGCCATGTCCATGAACGTGAACATAGATGAGACTTGGGTTCCTGAGCCCGATCTCCTGCAGTCCGCACCTCGTCGGATTGTGTCGTTTACTGATTATCCAGATCGTAACCGCCCTAATGTCCCGCTTTTTTCAGGGATCGCGGGGGCTCTGCTGGTTATCGGATTTTTTCTCTACCTGCGTGCCGTCACGAAGCAAAGCGGTGGCAACATCCCGCTCAGCATTCCTTTAATGCTCGCGGGATTCGCTGGGCTGGTCTACTTCCCCTTCCGATTGAGACAGCATCTGATGCGTTCGGAGCATCTCGTCACGAACGGAGCACCCGTGATGGCGCGACTTCTTTCTGCGGATAATCTCAACGGGGATACCTACGCTCGTAGTGTGAAGTACCAGGTGTCGCTTCCGGGTGGCGAGATGGGGCACCGTGAGGTCAATGTAGACGACCGAGTACTGCCTAAACGTATCCCGTCCAATGTCACTGCCTTGATGGACATGAGCTCCGGCGATGTCGAGTTGTATGTTGCGCTGCCGTTTCGTGCGGTTGCGAAGGCAGTCTTGGCCACGGCCGCTACCCCACAGCAAGCCGTTCCACAGCAAGCTGTTCCCCAGGAAATGGGGACGATCGCGGCCTCCAATGCTCCTGAGATCAAGCGTGAGAAGCCCAAGGAAGAGATGGGAAAGCCCAAGCGAGAAACTTTCGAGTAGCTCGAGTCGCGTTTGCAAGCCTGCTTGGTGCGTGCTACACTGATGCCAGACAACTAGTAATTGCCTTGTTGACCGTCCTGTGAGGCGGAATCCGCCCCGAGAGACGGACAAGGATGCGCGAGATGATGATTTTGGTTCCAACACCGGTGTTGGAGCGGCTTCTTCAGCGCCTCCCTGCCTCTCGGTAGGGAGGCGTTTTGCTGGCTGAGCGATAACAAACATGAATGAAACACAGGTGATGGATAGCGGCGATGTTCGCCGGGCACTGACCCGGATCGCCCATGAGATTGTCGAGCGCAACAAAGGCGCAGCAGGGATCGTGCTTGTAGGGGTGCTCCGTCGTGGTGAGCCGCTTGCTGCACGCCTCGCCGCCCAGATCGAGCGTATTGAGGGCCATTCTGTGGCCTGTGGCGGCCTCGACATCGCTCTCTACCGTGACGACTACGCCGTCCGCCGCCACGAAGCCCGTGCGAGCAGTATCTCTTTTGACATCACGGGCAAGACGGTGATCTTAGTAGACGACGTGCTCTTCACGGGGCGCTCCGTCCGCTCCGCGATAGATGCTCTCATGGACTTTGGTCGTCCTGCCACGGTTCAGCTTGCTGTTTTAATTGACCGAGGCCACCGCGAGCTACCGATCCGCGCCGACTTTGTGGGAAAGAACCTCCCCACCCAGCGCACCGAGCGCATCAATGTGAAGCTCGCCGAGCTCGATGGCGAAGATGCCGTGACTATTGCCAAAGAACCCACCCCTAGCCCCTCCCTCGGACAAGGAGGGGAATTATGAACCTCGCTGGACGTGATCTGCTGGGCCTGGAAGGGCTGGAGCGTGAGGCCATCGAGATGATCCTCGACAACGCCACCACGTTTTCTGAAGTCCTGCGCCGCGATGTGAAGAAAGTCCCGACACTACGGGGCAAGTCGGTCATCACCATGTTCTTTGAGAACTCCACGCGCACCCGCTCCAGCTTCGAGGCGGCGGGCAAGTACATGAGCGCCGATGTGATCAATATCAGCGGCAATGCCTCCAGTGCCAGCAAGGGCGAGAGCCTCCGCGACACGTTTCTGACGCTCCAGGCGCTCACGGCAGACTTAGTGATTATGCGTACCCCGTTTAGCGGCGCATGCCACCAAGCTGCCGAGTGGGTGGACATTCCCGTCGTCAACGCCGGGGATGGCATGCACGAGCACCCCACCCAGGGCCTGCTCGACGCCCTCACGATCCGCGATGCAAAGGGAAGCGTAGAAGGGTTAAAAGTCGCCATTGTCGGGGACGTGCTCCACTCCCGCGTCGCGCGAAGCAATATCTGGGGCCTCACCACCCTCGGGGCAGATGTGCACTTAATCGGCCCCAAAACCCTCCTGCCCACCGAGTCTGAAAAGCTCCCCGTCACGGTGCACACGAACTTAGAAGAGGGCCTAGAGAACGCCGATGTCGTGATGGTTCTGCGTCTGCAATTAGAGCGCATGGCCAAAGCGCTCTTCCCGACACCCCGCGAGTACTGCAATCTCTTTGGAGTAAGCCGTCGCGCTCTCCGTGCCGCCAAGCCCGATGCGATTATTCTCCACCCCGGCCCGATGAACCGTGGCCTCGAAATTTCCGGCGATGTCCCTGACCTGCCGCAAGCCGTGATCGAAAAGCAAGTCACCAACGGCGTCGCCACCCGAATGGCGGTGCTCTATTTATTGCTGGGAGCGGAAGGGTGAGTAGCGTGCCCCCTAGCCCCCGCCCAGCGGGGGGACAACAAGGAATTGAGGAACTCCTCAAGCCACTTGCGGCTTGGTTCAAGGAGCATCCGAGTGGCCATCCCGATGCGCTGAACTTTGTATTTGATCTCCCGACAGATGGTGGGGGGGCACTGATTACTTCCTGGGCTGGGAAGGCAGGGCTAGAGAAATATCTGGTGCCGTTCGGCTCGACACGAAATGGCTCTCTTTATGCGTTCTGGTTTGTCGAAGAAGTGCGCGTAGAGCGAGTGCCCATTGTTCTTTTGGACTCTGAAGGGGCAGATTACTCGTTTGTTGCAGCCAAGTCATATCCAGAGTTCCTGGCACTGCTTGCGGCAGGATTGGAAGACTTCGATGATCCTGAGTCTGCCTTACCAAACTCCCCCGAGTTGTTTGCGTTTCGAGAGTGGGTTCTTACACAAGGCATTGCGAAAATCCCCGATTTTGCCGAGGTGACTACGATTACAAATGAAGCTTTTGAAGAAACACCAGATTTGTTGGAGTGGCTGGAGGAAAAGCTAGCATGAAAGAGAAGCAGTATACAAAAGAAGAGATTGTCGCACGTGGTGAGGCTATCTACACGAGTCAACTTCGTACTATTATCGAGAATGAGGAGAACCTAGGAAAGATTGTCATGATTGACATCGAGTCCGGTGACTATGTGATCGCCAACACGGGACTGGAGGCGAGTCAGCAGATTAGAGTACGGCGGCCTGAGGGCGTTTTCTGTGCGTTGCGGATCGGTTATACCGCTGTCGAGACCATCGGTGGTGTTCTTCCCCGTCGAAAGCAGGCCGCCTAATGCTTCGGGGAGCGATTCGCCGCTCTCGTCCGATAGTGAAGTTTCCTGTCGGAGCTTCCGTTCTGGTCGAAAGGCTAAAACAGTGAACCCTATCTATCTGATTCGCCACTGCGCGACCACGGGGCAGGAGCCAGAAGCGCCGCTGACCGTGGCGGGGGAGCAGCAGGCTCTCGCGCTGGCGGCGTTTCGGGAGATCGTCGCGGCAGGTAAGACCACGGCGCTGGTCACGCACGGAAACCTGACGGCGCTCCTGCTGCGCCGCCTCGGGTTGCCGTTTGACGCGGACAAGCAAGCCCGCCTCACCAACCCGGATGTCTTTCGAGTGACAGCGACAGAGAGTGGCTGCGAGATTCAGCGGATTTGGGGCGAGGCAAAGTGAGCTTGGTATGGCCGGAACTCCCTTTGTGTCCGAGGCACGAGGACAATAAGACGCCCCCGTTCATGGAGGCGAGAGATCACGTCGCTGGAGAAAAGTTATGATTTTACGAAACGGACGAATAATTGACCCGTCGAGCGGGATTGACGGGATCGGCGATCTTCGGATCGAGGACGGCAGGATTGCGGAGATCAGGCTGGGGGGCGGGATTTCGGGTGATCATGAGGAGCATGACTGCACGGGAAAAGTGGTCTGCCCGGGGCTGATCGACATCCATGTTCATCTGCGTGAGCCGGGGCAGGAGTACAAAGAGGATCTCGCTTCGGGCCTCGGGAGTGCGGCTGCGGGGGGCTTTACTGCCGTGGCCTGTATGCCCAACACGACGCCCGTGATTGACTCCGCGCCCATTGTCCGCGACTTGTTGGCTCGGGCAAAGGAAGTGCGAGGGGCGCGGCTCTACGTGATTGGGGCGCTCTCGAAAGGCATGAAGAACGCGGAGCTGGCCGAGATGGGCGACTTGAAAGGCGCGGGGGCGATTGCGGTCAGTGACGATGCCTACCAGGTGCAGGATGCGGGCTTCATGCGTAAGGCTATGGAGTACGCCGCGATGCTGGATCTACCCGTGCTGGCCCACTGCGAGAACACGAGCCTCTCCGATGGCGGGGTGATGAACGAGGGCTACACTGCGAGCGTCCTCGGGCTCAAGGGCCTGCCACGTGAGGCCTACGAGATGGATGTGATGCGCAACGGGCTGCTAGCGATGATGACGGGCTGTCACCTGCACGTGCTCCATGTCTCCACCACGCGTGAAGTTGAGATCATTCGGTTCTTAAAATCTCTGGGTGCGCCTGTAACGGCTGAGACGGGGCCGCACTACTGGTGTCTTACGGATGAGGCGTGCAAGGGCTACAATACCAACGCCAAGATGAACCCGCCCCTGCGCACGCAGGCGGACTGTGAAGCGATGATCGCCGGCCTCAAAGACGGCACGCTGGACTGTATCGCCACGGACCATGCGCCGCACGCGTGCTACGAAAAAGACCAAGAGTTCCCGCTCGCCCCGTTTGGGATTCACGGTTTAGAGACGAGCCTGGCACTGGGAATCACCTGCTTAGTAAAGCCGGAGCGTCTCTCGCTCGCTGCGCTAATCGGGCAGATGAGCACGGCCCCCGCACGGATTCTGGGGTTACCCGGTGGGACACTCACGGTGGGCAGTGCTGCGGATATCGCGGTCTTCGATCCCACAGTGGAGTGGACAGTAGATCCGGAAGCGTTTGTGAGCAAGGGCAAGAACACGCCCTTTGGCGGCTGGAAACTGACGGGCAAAACCGTCCTGACAATCGTGGGTGGGGAGGTCGTGTTTTCGTGAAAGCAATTCTAGCACTGTCGGATGGAACAGTTTTTGAGGGGGAGTCGTTCGGGGCAACCGGGCGTGCGAGCGGCGAGGTGGTTTTTAATACCGGAATGACGGGCTACCAGGAAGTACTTACCGATCCTAGCTACGCCGGGCAACTGGTAACCCTGACCTACCCGCTGATCGGGAACTACGGCATCACGCCCGAGGACTTTGAGAGTAAGAAAGTGCAAGTCGCGGGGTTTGTGGTGCGGGAGCTGGCCGACACGTACTCAAACTGGCGCGCCACCGAGTCGCTCGATAGCTATCTCAAGCGTGCGGGTGTGCTCGGTATTACTGGCATTGACACGCGGACGCTCACCCGACGCATTCGGCATGAGGGCGTGATGATGGGGGCACTGAGCACCGAGGAGACCGGCGACGAACTGCTCGCACGCCTCCAATCTGCCACAGACAAATACGATGCGATTGACTGGGTCAAGACCGTTACGACGCCAGAGCCGTATTTCTGGGGGCCTGAGGCGGGCGACGCCAAATTCACCGTGAGCGTGCTGGACTGTGGCATCAAGTTCAATATTCTGCGTGAGCTTGCCAAGCTGGGGATCCGAACGCATGTCTTTCCTGCAACCGTAAGCGCGGAAGAAATGCTCGCCAGCAACCCCGCTGGCATCTTTCTCTCTCCCGGCCCCGGGGATCCCGCGCTGCTGGGCTACGCCGTCGAGACCGTTCAGAAGCTCGTCGCCTCCGAGAAACCCGTGATGGGAATCTGTCTGGGCAACCAGCTTCTGGGGTGCGCTTTTGGGGGAAGTACGTTCAAGTTGCCCTTCGGCCACCGGGGTGCGAATCACCCCGTCAAAGACCTGCCTACCGGGCGAGTTGTGATTACGTCGCAGAACCACGGCTACGCGCTTGACCCCAACACGCTGCCAGAGGATCAGCTAGAAGTCTCACAGATAAATCTCAACGACGGCACAGTCGAGGGACTGACTCATAAAACCCTGCCGGTCTTCTCCATTCAATACCACCCCGAAGCCTCTCCCGGCCCGACGGACTCACGTTTCTACTTCGAGCGCTTTCTTAGCTTGATGGAGGCGCGGCAATAAAATCTCTGGCTGTGGTATGCCTGGTGGTCTTTCTGCTTGTCTCGCGCCTTTTCTGGCTCGATGCCGACCCGTGGCCACTGCTGGACTGGAGCTCGGGAATCTGGACCGATGAGGGTTTTTACACCTACAATGCTCGAAATGCCACTCTCTTTGGGCAAGCGCGTCTGGATGAGTTTAACAACGCCAACTTAATGCCAGTGCTGGATCTGGCACAGCGCTTGGTCTTTGGGAAGTTTGGGGTGGGGCTAATTGCGGCGCGTAGTCTCTCCGTATTGGCATCGCTTCTCGCGCTTTTCTTTTTCTGGGACGGCCTGCGGCGGGGCTTTGGCAAGAAAACGGCGCTGACGGGGCTGGCACTGCTTGGAACCGATGTTTTTTTCTGGGGCTATAGCCGGCTGGCACTCATGGAGCTGCCCGCAACTCTGGTGCACTGTGCCGCTTTCTGGTGCCTGACCCTAGGGACAAATAGTACGCTGCTGGTCGCGGGGCTGCTTGCCGCTTCAACACTGGCGTTTAAGGCGACCTACGCCCTGTTTCTGCCCGTGCCACTGATTGCACTGGGCTGGGCGCGGCGCAAGCAAGCGCTGCCGTATGCCGCAGGAGCACTGGCAGGGCTGGCGATCTACGGAGCACTCTGGGGGATTCCCCACCGCGCCGAAATTGCGCACATGACCAACTTCTATCGCACCAAACAGTCGCAGCCGCGCTCGATCTCGGAGGTGGGCCGCTGTGTGAGCTTCGCGCTACTGGGCTATCGGCGCACCACCAAAAAATACATGATGCACTGCCTGGAAACCCAGGCTCCCGTCACGGCGACCGTGGGGCTCATCGGGCTTTTGGGGCTAGGCTGGCGACGGCGCAAACGTGACTTTCTCTGGCGGGTGCTGGTGTGCTGGGTAGGGCTGGCGATGGGCTCGCTGGCGGTGAGTCGCTACATCCCGACGCGTTACTTCTTGCTCTTTCTGCCCGCACTTGTCGCGCTGGCCGCCGTTACTCTGCCGCGTCTCCCTGCACTCTGGCGGCTCTGGCGCACACGTCCGCGCGCTCGGGCGTGGGGGTTGGGTGTGCCGGTTTTCTTTCTTTTCTACCACCTCGGAGTGATTCCCGTGGGGGCTGTCTTGGGGAGTGTCCCTGCCGAGTGGGTAACCCTTCCTCTGGCGCTGGGGCTTGCTTGCGTGCTCGTTTGGAAGCAGCCTGCACTGCCTTCCCTGCCCGCATCGCTGGGAAAATGGCTCCTGGCACTGGCGCTCTTGCTTAACGCGGGGAGTATTCTTTTAGGACTGGGAGCGCGAACCTACACCCTACGTGATACGGGGCGCGCTCTGGGGCAGCGCTTTGCAGAGGGCACTGTGATCGTGGGCGAGGCCGCGTCTCTGTGCCTGGAGAACCGCCTGCGTGCCGTCCCGATTTTCTACCCGGGGCTCGCGAATGACAAAGACCCACTCACGGTGTTTCAGCCGTCCTATCTCTTGATTGTCCGTTCCCCCACACGGCTGCTCTACTGGGAGCGCATCGCCCCGGAGATTATTCAGCCACCGCATGAAGTAGGGCGCCCTCGGCTAGGAAATACGCTAATGTACCTCTACGAGGTGCCACGGTGAGCAAGCGACTGGCCTGGGCAGTGATTATTCTGTGCGTGGCGATCTGGGGCATGAACGCCACGGCGCTGAAAGTGGCGATGCGGCCCGCCCAGGGCGAGGCTTTCGACCCGATCTTTCTCTCGGGCTTGCGGTTTCTCTTTGTCGCGCCGCTGCTTGCACTGGGGTTGAGCTGGCAAGATAGATCACTGCTACGCTTCTCCCGTAAAGAAATTCTGATGTACGCGGGCTTTGGGTTTTTCTCGATGCTCGTTGGAGAGATTTTACAGGCAGTTGCCGTGCGCTACACGTCGGTGGCGAATTTAACACTGCTCTCGCACGGGACGATTCCGCTCTCGACGGTACTCTGGGCACGGGGACTCTACGGCGAACCGTTCGGAAAACGCGCGTTGCTCGGAGCGGGAATCGCGCTGATTGGGGTGGCGCTGGTGGCAACGCACGCGCCCGGCGGGCTACACTTTGGCGGCACCACATGGCGTGGCGATGCACTCGCCTTGTTGCGCGCGGCGCTCCACGGCGGCTTTCTGACCCTACTGGGAAACCAGCTCGCTACCACACCCGCTCTCAAAGTCACGCTCGGAAATGTCGGGTTTGGAGCACTCTGGAGCCTGCCGTATGTTCTCTGGCGCGGAAGTTCTTTTGACTTTGCCGCCGTCGCGCCCCACACCTGGCTCGCCGTCTTCTGGACCGCCGTTCCCACCACCCTCTTTGGGTTTGTCGCCTGGAACACCGCCGTCGGAAAAGTCGGCACGGTCGCCGCGACCAGCGCCATGTACGCTCTGCCGTTCGCCGCCGCCGTCGGCGCTTATTTTTTGATCCATGAGCCTATCACTCTCTGGCACGTACTAGGGGGCGGGTTAATTATCACGGGAATACTCTTGACGAGGAAGAATTATGCCAAAAGATCCAGCAATTAAGAAAGTTATGGTGATCGGCTCCGGGCCGATTGTGATTGGTCAGGCCGCTGAGTTTGACTACGCGGGGGCGCAGGCGTGCCGTGCGCTGCGCGAGGAGGGCTGCTCGGTTGTCCTGGTAAACTCCAACCCGGCGACGATTATGACCGATGTGGAGATGGCTGACCGGGTCTACATCGAGCCGCTCACGCCGGAGTTTCTACGTAAGATCATTGACCGTGAGCGCCCCGATGGCCTGGTGCCGACTCTGGGAGGGCAGACGGGCCTCAATTTAGCGGCCAAGCTGTCGGAGCTAGGGATCCTCGAAGAATTCAATGTCAAGCTTCTGGGCACGTCTCTACGCTCCATTCAGATGGCCGAGGACCGCGAGCAGTTTCGTGCGCTCATGCGGCGCATCGGGGAGCCCGTTCCTGAGAGCTGGATCGTTGAGTCTGAAGCGGCGCTGATCGAGCTTTCGCAGAGAGAGGGGCTTCCCTGGCCGCTGATTATCCGTCCCGCCTACACGCTCGGGGGCTCAGGTGGAGGTATCGCACCGACGGTTCCTGAGCTGCTGGAGATCGCGCGGCGTGGGATGCGTCTTAGCCCGGTGAACCAGGTGATGGTGGAGCGCTATCTTAATGGCTGGAAAGAGATCGAGTACGAGGTCATGCGCGATGCCAACGACACGTGTATCACGATCTGCAACATGGAGAACTTAGACCCGATGGGCGTGCATACCGGCGACTCTATCGTGGTTGCGCCCAGCCAGACGCTCTCAGACAAAGAGTACCAGATGCTCCGCACCGCGAGTGTCAAGATCATCCGGGCACTCGGTATCGAGGGGGGCTGTAATGTCCAGATGTCGCTTGACCCTAAGAGCTTCGACTATTACATTATTGAGGTGAACCCCCGAGTCTCACGTTCCTCGGCGCTGGCGAGTAAGGCCACGGGCTACCCGATTGCGCGCACAGCGGCCAAGATCGCGATTGGTCTGCACTTAGACGAAATCGAGAACAAAGTGACGGGCAAGACGCTCGCGTGCTTCGAGCCCGCCCTCGACTACTGTGTCGTGAAAATCCCACGCTGGCCCTTTGATAAGTTCGTTAGTGCGGACCGACGGATTACCACACAGATGAAGGCTACCGGGGAGGTGATGGCACTTGACCGGACGTTTGAGAGTGCGCTCATGAAAGCCGTGCGCTCGCTTGAAATCGGGGTTCACAGCCTGCGCTACCGGCACGCGTCAGGCTGGAGTGAGATGCAACTTGAGAACCTATTGCGGGTCGCCACCGACGAGCGCCTCTTTGCTATCGCTGAGGCGTTTCGTCGTGGGATGTTGGTCGAGGAAATTGCTGGTCTTGCGCACTACGATCCGTGGTTCTTGGTGAAGATTAAGAATCTGATTGATATGGAACTTAAACTAGAGCAAGCGGGCGCAAGCCTCGATAACACGCTCCTCGCCGCCGCGAAGTCTATGGGCTTCCCGGACAAGACGATCGCCGAGCTGACGGGCCTGAAAGAGCTGGATCTGCGCAACCGCCGTAAGGCCGTAGGAATCATCCCCACCTACAAGATCGTGGACACCTGTGCCGCCGAGTTCGAAGCCCAAACCCCCTACTTCTACTCCTGCTACGAGCCACTCCACGTAGGCGTTTCCGGGGGACAGGATGGGTAAAACACTTGTTACTAATGAGCAGGCCGAAGTGCTCATGGAACTTCTCGAAGACCTTCATGAGCATCCGGAATGGATTGCGGATCTGACAACTCCGCAGGAACTTCACGCTATCGCCTGCGTCTGGAACTGGGATGATGGAGCGACGACCAAGGTGATCGGACAGATCATCGCCCACCCACACTGCGACCTAGGAACCGCTTGTGTTATCTTCGGCGAAGGGGAATTTCTCTATCTTCTGGAGCACGAGGGTGAGGGTGATTTTGTAGAGTCCTACCCTGGGGCACAGAATGAGAACAAAGCGTTCTTCCGGCTCGCACTAGCGATTATCGAACGTCTGCGAACCACAGGGTTTTCCTCGCAACAGATTCGGCTACCCGCTACGCCACCAGATCCCAAAGTGCTTGGAAAGCTCAAATACTCGGTTCCTGAAGCGCTCTTTGCCGAGACTCCTGGCGAAGTCTACGACTATCCCAGGAACGTCTGGATGTAAAGAAAAAAGCCCCCGGCGTGCGCCGGGGGCTTTAAAACTTATAGTTCTGCTTGACACCCACTTTTGGGGTAGGCATACTACAGAAGCCAAAAGGCCACTGTTCCCGCAGTGGCCCCGAGGTAGAAAGCAGAAAGGAGGCACGTATATGCACTACGTGTGGATTCCCTGGGTGGCCTGCGTCATCCTGGTGGTCACCAAGTATATCTTGGCGATTCGCCTGATGCCGAAGTAGGTCATCCTGCTCTGTCCGTTGGGTTCCCGCCCGGCGGGCAGAGTGCTCTCTATAATATCTATGGTTCCTTTTTCGTGTTAAAGCGTTACAAGAATATCCATTTTGTTGCGAAATATTTTAAATGGCACATCAGGTACAAAATGAGCCGGATATACCGGATGAGTTCAGTCAACAAATTGAGGGGCTACGTCCCAGGCTGGCGGGTTTTTTCCGTCAGAGGATCAAGGTTGTGGCTGACACCGACGACTTGGTGCAGATGACTTTGAGTGCGGCTTATCTGGGACGAGCAAAGTATCGTGGGACAGTTGGGGACCGTCGCGGGGAGAGGTGGGTATTTGGCATCGCTGCAAACCTCCTGAAAAAATATCTACGTGATCGAGGCATTCAGGAAAGCCATACCTATTCTTTTGAGGTGCAACATGAGGCGGGCTGGCCGGAACCCTCTGTGTATATGGAAATCCCTACTGAGAGTCCTGAGTACGCTCAGCGTCTTCTGGGATATCTGAAGCAATGCTGCACCGACTATGAGCAAGAGGTACTGACACTTTTCTACACGGGGAAAGAGTTCATCGAGATTGCTGAACTTTTGCAAATAGGCGATGGCTCAGTGCGTTCATACTTTCGGCGTGGACGGATGAAACTGCTGGCGTATTTGGTTGAACACGATATAGATTCACTAGGTGGAGCGGAAGAGGTTCGTCGAGCCTGGGAGGAAGTCTGCTCACAGACGGGGGGAGAAGAGCCGACGTTAGATGAGAAACGAGCGTGGGAGAAGCGTAAGCCTGTAGAGAAGTTTCGGCTTGCATGCCTGAAGATGGCCAGGTACCTCAAAGCACCATATTGATGTACTATTTTAAACACTGCGCCGCCGAGTTCGAGGCCCAAACTCCGTACTTCTACTCC
This sequence comes from Armatimonas sp., assembly GCF_043760365.1. Taxonomy (GTDB): domain Bacteria; phylum Armatimonadota; class Armatimonadia; order Armatimonadales; family Armatimonadaceae; genus Armatimonas. Next base: position 3,192 of record NZ_JAYUPA010000932.1, on the reverse strand, counting down.
TGCTACGAGCCACTCCATGCAGGCGTCTTGGGTGGACAGGATGGGTAGGGTGGGATAATTAGGCGGCTTGTTTGTCTGCGGCAGGGGCACTGAGCGAGCCACAGATGTAGTTGCGGGTTTTCTTGGCCCTGTAAAGTGCGACATCGGCGGCATCTACCAGCTCTAGCGAGTGGATCATCGTTGCCGTGCGCTCGGCGATTCCAATGCTGACGGTGACGGCACGGTTTTTCCAGGGGGCTGCTTGTATGGCCGCCCGAATCCGTTCGGCGAGGCGGATGGCATCGTCCTCGCCGGTTTGAGGCAATAAAATCAGGAACTCATCGCCTCCGTAGCGCGTGGCGACATCCGTGACACGGACCGCGTGCTGGAGAATCATCCCGATTGTCTCTAGTATTGCATCTCCAGCAGGGTGCCCGAAGCTGTCGTTATAGGTCTTGAAATAGTCTATATCAATGAGTGCGAGGGTAAGTGGCTCCTGGTAGCGAACAGCCCGATTCCATTCAATCAGCAGACGCTCATCCAGTGCACGGCGATTGTAGAGACCCGTGAGGGAATCGCGTGAGGCAGTGTGCGCTAGCTGTGTGTTGACTGTCGCTAGCTTCTGGTTCGCCTCCTCCATCTGGGCATTGGCTGCTTCTAGTTGTTGATTTGTCTGCAGTTGCTGCTTCTGCCCTAGGAGTAGCTGGCTTTCGACCACCCGAAGCTGGTTGAAGAGCTGAAGTGCTAGCGCCATGGCAAGCAGTGCGCTGATAATTCCTCCCAAAAGAAGCTGCGCCGCCTCATCGCGCTCTATCTTGGAGTCTGTCTCTAGGGCATGAGCCAGCCGGTCCGCGGCTTCGCGCATCCTGAGGGTGGTAGAAAGACTGAGCGTCCTCGGACGGATTGCCTCCATATAAAACTGATTCCAGGCCGATTCCGTAGCCATGATAGCACTCGGAGACGAGAATTTAATCTCCTTTCGAATCTGGCTCATCCGTGCAAGGTCAGGTCGGACATCACTCGTCGGTTTCTGGTTGGTTTGTATGTAGAGGCGAAGAGCAATGGTCTGGAGCTGACTTGCCTGCCGGGTGTGGTGGAGGGTCACGATACTTCCTCGTGTCTCTTGCCAGGCATAGACCATTACACTACAGGGCATCAAGAACAGGAGCATCAGAATGACAATTAAGAGAGGGGCACTGCGGCTGCCCAGCACGGGCTGAGAAATAAATCTGCCGTAGAAGGCACAGATAATGGGCAGGGCATCCACTAGCCAGAGCCAGGGGGTCGTCTGCTGCGCTTTCCAGAGGCCGATAGGGAAGGAGAAGTCCGCATGGAGTGTGACAAAGATGGTTGCCAGAATAGGGAGAAGCAGACCGATGGGAAAGAGTAGGCGTCCCATAAAGGCACGTCTCTCCATTCTGCGATTTGGTTTAGCGGATCTCATTCTCTGTCATTGTGGCTTTTCACGGATGATTTTGAAGGGGGATGACTTGTCGCTAGTGAATTCTTGTGCATGAAAACTCTGTCGTTGCGACGCTTGCGACCCGGCGAGTGGCGTGAGGAGGCTCAGCTAATCGCACAGTCCACCAATGCCTGGTATCAGGCCAGCGGAAAGCCCGCGATCTTCACCGGCGATTCTGGGCAGTGCGAGGTTTTTTGCCAGGTGTACGAGGCGCTGGATCCCGGCTGCTGCGTGGTCGCTGAAGACACTCAGACGGGAGCGTTGGTCGGCTCGTGTTTCTTCCACCCGCGCTCGACGCATTTTTCTTTGGGAATTGTGAACACCCACCCTGAGTACTTCGGCCACGGGATCGCGCGGCAGATGCTGGATGAAGTGATTGGGCTTGCGGAGCGTGCGGGAAAGCCCTTGCGGCTGGTCTCGTCCGCGATGAACTTGGACTCCTTCTCCCTCTACACCCGCGCCGGTTTTGTCCCGCGTGTGCTCTTCCACGACATGTTTCTGCCTGATATCAAGCGTCTGCCCCTACCGGATCCACAGATCCGCTCCATCACCGCCGCTGACATTGCCGCTCTGGTTGCGCTGGAGCAAGAGCTGGTGGGGATAGAGCGCACAAAAGACTTCACTTACTTCACGGAAAATACGCTGGGGATCTGGAGTGGCTCGGTCTGGGAGGAGAGAGGGGAGGTGGGTGGCTTTCTCTTTGCCGTCGCGCATCCGGCAAGCAATTTACTTGGTCCGGGCGTGGCGCGCACGCAGGAGATCGCCGCCGCACTGCTTGCCACGGAGCGCCGCAAGCATCCTGGTAACCCGGTGTTTCTGGTTCCCGCGACATGCACGGCACTTCTCCAGACTCTCTATGGCTGGGGCGCACGCAACTGCGAGCTGCATGTTGCACAGATTCGAGGGGCGTGGCAGGAGCCTCTGGGGGTCCTCTTTCCGACTTTCTTACCCGAAACGGGCTAGAGCAGCTTGGCGAGAGCGGCGAGGGCGGCGGTCTCGGTGCGCAGGGTGCGTGGCCCTAGGGAGACGCTCCGTGCTCCCGCCGCTAGGATTTTCTGCTTTTCTATATTCGTGAATCCGCCCTCGGATCCCGCGAAAACTGCCAGTTCTGCCTGAGGAGTGACCTCACCCTGGCCTACTCCGACTTCACTTAGAGGAACGCCCTCTTCATCGAGGAGGAGTAGGGAGCCTGTTGCTTTGGGGAGCGCCTCCTCAAGACTTCGGAGGTAGGTAATGGTCGGGAGGATGCCGCGCCCGGACTGCTCGGCGGCGTTGCGGATCAGCTCCTCCCAGCGCTCCACTTTTCGAGCGATCCGCTCTCGCTCGTCCATACGCGCCTGGGCTTTGTCGCTGGGGAAGAGCACAAACCCGGCTGCACCCAGCTCCGTGCCGTGCTGCAAGACCTGCTCCACTTTATCGCCCGTTCTGGGGAACGCCTGGAAAACCGTGACCCGCAGCTCGGGCTCGGTTGTCAGAGGCTGCCAGGGACTCGTCAGCCGCGCCGACACGCGCCGCTTGCCCACGATCTCCAGAGTGGCATTGGCCCACTGGTTCTTGCCATCGTGGAGTCGAAGACTCTCTCCAGCGTGCATTTTTAGCACATGAACAATATGGTGGGTCTTGTCTTCGGGCAGAAGCTGAAGCTCACCGACGGACGGCTCAATAAAAAAACATTGTGGCATTGTGTTCTCTAAACTCTTCTGGCACTATATCGTACTTACCAGCTTACAAAGTGTGCCAACGATCTTAGC
>NZ_JAYUPA010000931.1:0-2897 GCF_043760365.1 Armatimonas sp. | reverse complement strand
CCGGGTGCGTTTATGTCGGGAAGGACGGGCTCACGGGGCGTTTTCGGGGCGGTGGGCAGCTCCAGCCCCGTAAAGAAGTCCTTGAGCTGGCGCACCATATCCGCGCCCATTGCCTCGGAGTTCATGCGGAAGTAGCCGGGCTGGACAAAGGGAACGCCGGCACGGAGCACGTCGCCTTGAGGCGAGAGCACGAAGAAGGCGATATTCACGTTGTCGCCGTGCAGCCGCCCTTGCTCGAAGACTTTCTTTATCTCATGTGGCATCTCCGAAAGACGGCGACCGTTCCAAGACGTGACAATAAAGGGCTTTAGCAGCTCCAGCACAGCGGGCGCGGCGAGGGAACTCCCCCGCAGGTGATCCGCGTTGGCTCAGCAGTGGCCCTGGTAGAAATTCGTCGCGGCGGAGATATTGGTGACAAAGATCAAAAAGACAGGCCGTCGCTCTTTCTTCGCACGTATCTGCGCCGTAGCGAGGTCAGGAGCCCAGTCCATGGTGTAGAACGCCAGAGCCGCGCCGGTAGGACGGGCGGAAGTGAAGCGCTTTTCAATCTCGGTGAGTCGGGTGTCCATAGAGCTCAGTCTACCGGTGAAGGCTGAAGAAGTGCTGAAGCTAAAAACGTGAGAATTTGCTCGGTGAAGGCTATTGACTGCTCCGTGTTGCCCACCCCATGCCCAGCGTCGAACCAGAGAACCTCAATCTGTTTACCCAGCTCTTTTAAGTGCGCCTCATAGACTTCCATCTGGCGCCGGGGGCAACGTGTGTCATTGAGGCCCTGGATCACCAGAACCGGGGCGGTGATGTGCGCGGCGTAGGTGTGCGGCGAGCTTGTCTCCCAGAGCTCCGGTTTCTCTTCGGGCGTGCCGCCAAAGCTTGCCTTCATGATTCCCTGGAGCAAGGGCGACGAGTCCTCGTAGGCCATTGCATTGTTGGCAAGCGCGACGTGCGCCACGCCCGCCGCCCACAGCTCCGGGCGCTTTCCGAGGGCGAGGAGCGTGAGGTAGCCGCCGTAGGAGCCGCCAGTAATCGCAATGCGCTTGGGATCGGCGATGCCCTCGCGAATAAGAAAGGCGTGGGCAGACGCGATGTCCTCTAGCTCCCAGTGCCCGACAGCGCCCCAGATTTTCTGCAAGAACTCCCGACCAAACGTGGGCGTGCCTCGGTAGTTCACGGAGAGATACGCAAAGCCACTCTCCACATAGGGCGCACCCATCCCGTAGCTCTGGTTGGTCACCTGGTGCGGCCCGCCGTGCAGGTCAATGACAGCAGGGAACGGGCCGGTACCCTCAGGAAGTGAAAGCCAGGCTTGCACGAGTACGCCATCCGACGACGGGAAAGTCACGGAGCGCACCGTCGTGCCCCTAGGGGCATCGCCGCCGGAAAACACCACGCGTCCCTCGCCGTTTGCGGAGAAGGCCATCTGTGTACGTGACTGCTGGGCACTCGAAAACAGCACCGATGCTACCCCGTCGTTACTCAGAGTCGCACCCAGCCCACCGAAGTACGTGATTGTCCCTTCAGGATGCTGCAAGCGTGTCAGTTTTCCTGCCGCCCAGCCCCACAGCTCATGCGCGGCATCAAGGCTCCGACAGAGCAGAACACGCTTCGCATCGGGCGACCAGCAGAGCGCCCCTACCTCGCCAGGAAGCTGATCCTCCCCCAAGAGAAGCTCAGACTCTCCGAGTGCTACATCCCAGAGCATCGGGCGCTTTACCCCAGACTCATCGCTGGTGCAGAGCAGGCGGTAGTCGCCAGGAATCGGGGAGAACGCCGTGGTTTCCAGGCTCGTCGGCCCCCAGCCCTTCCAGCCCACCAGCTCTTCGCCGCCGGAGTCCAGCGCGAGCAAATCATACTGCTGTTTTCCTGTACGCTCGTTGGTACAGACCACGCAGACTGCCCCATCCGCCGAGAGCACCGGGCCACGCAGGAGCGCACGGCCTTCATGGAGAATCCTTGGTTCCCCCCGCACTCCGCCCTCGCCAATCTCTACGGCGCACAAGTGATAGCCGTCGCTGTCCACATAGATAAACGCGATCCGATTGCCCGACGCGCTCATCGAGACAATCGGCAGCGGAAACGGGGTCAGCGACGACGAATACGGCGCAAACTCAGGCGTGAGGCTCTCGATCTCCCCCGTGCCGTCATACCGCACACGTACATAGTGCCCCTTCTCGTTGCCCTTCGTGTCCTTGAAGAAATAAAACCACTCGCCATCGGGCGAGAGCAACCCAAAGCCACTGGTAACGCCCTCAGGCAGAAGCCGCCGCGTCTCGCCGGTCTGCGGGTTCCACGCCAGCGCCCCCTTCTGGCTATGAAACGCCACGCCACGCTCGGCCTGAAGCGCCGCCCCCTGCGGCCACGCCACCGACCCGGTGCGGGCGATCTGCTTCCACGTCTGTGTTGCTGTGCTCATGGGGGGATTATACCCGGCGTGGGTTTCGGGCGGGCGTCGGGTTTCGGGCGCATAAATAGGCCCGTTCCCATATGCCGACCCGAACACAAAACGCCCGGATGAGGTATCCTGGCGTTGTCTCGTAGTTACTTCTACCTTCCACTCCGAAGCAAAAAGTCACCGCCCCCAAGCACCCATTGCCGTCGTCATTGTCACCAACCTGTGCGCCCGCGCCGCAGAGCTCGCCGGTGACGGCACCAACTAAGCGACCTCGGACGAAGCTGCTGTCTCATCCAGAACGAACCGGGCACTGTCCCGGTTCGTTTTGTTTTGGGCTTGAAAAGCGCTCTTAAACGGCTCAGGGATGCGCACAGGCCGCCCGGTCGTGGCGCTCAGAAACGCACCGCGTGTCTCCCCTTCGGCGATCAGGGTTTCGTCGCGCAGGATTCGATAGGTGAACAGCACACTGGCAGGCCGCAGCTCGGCGATCTCACCGGGGATCAGAAGC
>NZ_JAYUPA010000930.1:0-2897 GCF_043760365.1 Armatimonas sp. | reverse complement strand
AGTTTAGGTATTTTGCCAGCCGCCGCTGGCTCCCCAGTGACTCCGTCAAGCGGGTCTGGTGCGATACCAAAAACCGCTGCTGGGTGGAGACCGAAGCGGGATTTGCCTGTATCGAGGAGAAGCCCATGACGCTTGCCGAGAAAGCGGCGCACTTTGAGACCATCACAGCGAGCTATCACAACCGGCGCGGCTATATCTCGGACTGTAGCTACAAAGTCGCTGGAAAGCCCGAGCTCGGAACCATCCACAACGCCAGCGACAACGACGGCCTCTGGACGGCGATGTATCTGGGGGCGGAGTGCCTGCGCTACGGCGCGACCAAAGACCCAGCGGCCAAGGCGCTGGCGCAAAAATCCCTTCATGCGCTTCTGGAGCTGGAGCGCCTCTCGGGGATTTCTGGCTTCCCCGCCCGCGCCACGCTCACCGACGAGGAGCTGAAAGCCGGAGCTACGGGGCTCAATCCGGAGGATAAAGTAAATATTCCAGGCGACAACACCCCGGTCTGGTTTCGCTCGCCCATCGAGAAAAATGTCTGGGTGAAGGGCGACACATCAAGCGATGAAATAGACGGCCACTACTTCGCCTGGTTCCTCTACGCCGAGCATGTGGCGGATGCAGCCGAGAAAAAACGCATCGCCGCCACGTGTAAGCGCGTGACGGATCACATTCTGGATCACAACTTCACACTGATTGACCACACGGGCCGAGCAACTCGCTGGGGCCACTGGGAGCCCGCCCTGATCAACGACAGCCCCCGCTGGAAGGAGGAGCGCGGCCTCAATGCACTGGAGATCCTCTCGCACCTGAAAGTCGCGTTTCATCTGACGGGCGAGAAGCGCTACGATGAGGCCTATGAGAAGCTTATCAAAGACCATCATTATCTCTTAAACACACTCAATTACCGAAAAGGAAATCCCTGGTGGAAACTCAACCATAGCGACGATGAGCTGGCGTATCTTGCCTACTATCCCCTGATGCTTTTAGAGAAAGACCCCGCGCGCAAGCAAATCCTCTCACAGAGCATCGCCCGAACGTGGGAGCCGTCACCGACGGAGCAGACAATCAAGGCCGAGGCGAGCCCGTTCTATAATTTTACCTACGGCGCGGTGACAGGCAACCCTTGTGATGTTGAGAACGCGCTTCTCTCGCTTCAGGACTGGCCACTAGATCAGACCGACTGGACAATGGTAAATAGTAAGCGCATGGACATCACACTGCGGCTTCCCCCGGGTGGCGGACGTAATCGTATGGAGACCGACCGCGTGCTCTCCCCGGCGGAGCGACGTGTCACGCGCTGGAACGCCTGTTACTGGGAGGCGGATAGCGGCGGCAACGGCAAGAGCGCGGACGATCCCGGCGCGTGGCTGATCGGCTACTGGCTTGGGGTCTATCACGGCTACCTGAAGTAACTTTCGCGGAACCTGCCCCCCATCTCGTCATTGAAATCTGGAGGAACTTAACCCTATGAAAAATGCCCTACTTATCAGCGCACTTCTGCTGGCCCCAATGCTGGCACATGCCCAGCAAGCACCCGCAAGCGAGCGCCCTCGCACCGAGCGTGAGGTCGCCGTCAGCGTGATTATCCGTCAGCTCGGCCAGGACAGCGGCCAGAACGTGCTGGTAGACTCCAGCCTCGCCGCGCTCAAGGCTCCTGCGCTTGGCAAAGCCACCACGAAAGATAATTTAGAGGAGCAGCTTGATAGCCTGCTCCGCAAGCTTCCCGACGGCACGGCGTGGGCCAAGCTCTATCTTCCCAAGCCAATTGAGGGCAAGCGCTACGCCGCCGACAACCTCTCGCGCTAGCAATAGCCCAGGCGGGGCTCTTTGGCGGTAAAGTGGGCGCCTCGAAGCCCGGGATGGTGGAGGTCATGGGCCGCTTGATGACCCAGGCGGAGGCCATTCCTCTGGTGCAGAAACTCGACTTAGTGCCCTACTACATTTTGAGCAACCCGCGCAAACCCGCGATGGCCTTCGGGGGATCAGGTGGCGGAACGGGCAGCCCCTTCGGTGGTGCCAATATCTCGGACTTACTCATGAAACAGCTCGGTGTCACGGATCTGAAAAACGTCCCCAGTGGCAGCTATAAAGTTCAGCTCCCCGGCCCTGATGGCAACCCCGTGACAGCGGACGTGAAGGTCAACAACGACGGTGATAACACCAGTATCGCAGTTCGTATAGGGCAGACCAGCACGATCCCACCACAGTAGCCTTCTTGATTAGCGTTGGCGGTCCAGTGACTCCCGTTACAGGACCGCTTCTTTTACTCTCCCAGGCGATTGGCATCGGAGTCTTTCTTAAGCCGATGTTACCCCCGAAGCGCTGGTAGAATCCCCCTCATCATCTTTAATCTCTTTTTCGGGAGAGGCCCATCACCACGCCTGCAACTAGCCCCATCACCATTCCGATAACGAAACTAGGCTTATCCCTCAAGGGCTCCGTGACAACCGTTACAGGACTCGTCTTTTGCACTTTGTATCCCAGAACCTTCCAAATTTTGGCCTTCGTGACATTCGCCAGCCATTCTTCTGTTGCCTCAACAGAGGCAGCTTTGTCGGGAAGGGTTTGGCTTAGCTGAAACATACCAGTGGGATCAAGGCTCTTACATCCAGATCTAATGCCTGAATAGGTCCGTACGGTATTGATGGAACTATTTTGCCCAATGATATTAAAAATAAACCTATCTTCAAGGATATTATTTGCCAAATAGCCATCAGAGCGAGTGATCTTAAGTACACCACGAGCATCATACTGATTTTGGATTCGCCCCCCTAACAGATAAGTAACTCCATAGCCTAAGCTGCATCCAGCGATTATACATCCAATAAATCCACCAGGAATCCAAGGGCCTAACAGGCGCAATCCTAAGTACATAAACCCTAGCAAAAATCCGATTACAG
>NZ_JAYUPA010000929.1:0-2898 GCF_043760365.1 Armatimonas sp. | reverse complement strand
GTGGAACGGGCTATAGGCTCAGGACTGCAAACCTATGAGTAAAGTACTCAAGACATTCCGCGCACGGCTCGCTTTCTGGATCGCCATGAGTGCGCTGGGCATTCTTCTGGCGACCGGCTTTGCTGTCTTTGTCAGTGTGCGAACAGCGCTCCAGGAAAAGCAAGACGAAACTCTCCTAGAGATCACCCGTACTGAGATAGAAAGTGTGGGTGGAAAGGAGATCGGAGACCCTTTAGAAATAGGCATCAACGATGAATCTATTCTTGTCTGGAGAGAGGCGACGGGGAAGATAGTCCTGGAGCGTGGGCTCGTATCACTTCGCTCTGAGAAGCGCACCGTGCGGAAGCGGCTGTTCACCCATCTATACCGGCACGGTCATACCTACCGTGCACTCTACTACCCTTATGAGGACAACGGAGTTCGTAATATCGCTCTCTGCATCGAATCCATGGCTCCCATGCAGAGCACACTGCGAAGCATCGTTTTTCGTATGCTGCTCATCGGTATGTTAGGCGCAGGTGCCACCTGTCTACTTGCGTGGAATCTCTCTGTGCGGCTCACCCGACCACTCCGCGAGATCGCGAGACAGACGGCAAGTATCCACACGGCTGATCTTAGTCTACGGCTGCCTCAGCTGTCAGAGGACGAGGAGCTAGTAGATGTTACTGAGGGAATCAATGGCATGCTCGCTCGGCTGGAAAGTCTCTTTGAAGGGCAGGCACAGTTCATTGCGGACGCTGCCCATGAGCTTCGCTCGCCGCTCGCGAATCTTCGAACGACCGCTGAAGTCGCCCTGCGTCGGCAAGACCCCAAGACTCACCAGCGTGCCCTTCAGATCACTATAACGGAAGTCGAGCGCCTGACGCGTTTGACCGAAAGCTTACTGACGCTCTCGCTCGCTGACGCAGGAGCCTTGGTGCAGGAGCGAGTCCTTGTTGATATAGCACAAATAATCACGGAGTCTGCTGAGGCGATTCGTGCTCGTGCGGAAGAAGCGGGAGTAAAGATAGAACTCCAGACCGAACCATTTTCTATTAGAGGTGACTGTCTTCGCCTGCAACAAGTTTTTGCCAATTTGCTAGATAACGCTGTGCGCTACTCGCTTCCTGGGGGGAGTGTGCGGATTCGTATTGAACGAAAGGGAGACAGAGCAGACATCTATATTGAGGATGAAGGCCCTGGTATTTCTGAGGCGAACCTCCCCCATGTGTTTGAGCGCCTCTGGCGAGCCGATACTGCACGCGCTCGCGTGACGGGAGGGTTTGGTCTCGGCCTACCCATCGTAAAAGCCATTGTGGAAGCTCATGGGGGAAGTGTCTCCGTGCGAAGCACTGTAGGAAAAGGCACTGCTGTTCAGATAAGATTCCCTCTAGCGGATCTGACTACCCCTCATTGAGCCAAGTGACCAACCCCTGCCAAGCTCTAGACTCATTTTTTGGACAGCTCAAATCCTGCCTCTATTACGCTGAGCTGACTGTACGACCCACATAGCCCCTGCTCAGAAACATTCGGGTTACTTTGTATTTCCTGGACGAAGCTCAGCGCCAATAGCGAGACATCCCCAAACCCAAGGTAGGGCGATCAAAAAACCTGCGGCTACGTCCGAAGGATAGTGCTCGCCGATCAAGACGCGGCTGAAGCCGACCAGAAAAACTCCTGTGACTGCCAAAGCCCATACCCAACGCCGACGCCGGACCGACATGTTTTGTGTTAGCCAGTAAGTTAACATCCCGTACACAACCACGGCAAAGAAAGAATGCCCTGATGGGAACGAATAGCCCAGATGCTCGAAGATAATGCTAGGACGCGGACGGTGGAACAGATACTTGAGACCGATGATTAGGCCCATCCCGCCTACGCCGCCGAGGAGCATCGTTACCCCTTGGGGCTGGAAGCGCTTCGTCACTGCAAAGTAGATCACGCACCCGAGCAACACGACCGTCTGGCAGATCGTACCCGCCAGCCACGAGATTGCTGTCATGATCGAGAAAAACAGCGGGCGGGAATGGTTGCGAAAGTAGGCTATCGTCACTTCGTCAATCTGGCGTGTCTCGCCCTCGTTGACCTCATGCGCCAGTTTGATGAACACAAACATCGCGACGGCAGCCAGGATGACTGCTAGTGTCAGCCGACTGAGGATTCGCATAGTAAGTGTCCCGAAATAGCCTTTGCTAGGTGTCATCACTTTTTTCCGTCGAGAAAGTCCGTCTGAGGATGATAGTCATAGTAAGTCATCAGCGGGACGATAGTTCCTTAAAACCGGGCCGAATCATCTCCGACTTGGAAGCAGCCTAAACGCTAACAAAAACGACCCATTGAACGGTACTCCCGGCGCGGGTCTATAGGTGAGCGGGTTGTGCAGCCCGCTCACTAGGATCGATGAAGGTCGCTGTGCGAGAAACCGGTTCAGGAAACCAAAGTACCGAGGGGCCTTTGGGGACATGGGTATCTTGGTAAGGTCAAGGCTATAGCCCTAGACTACTAACCAGGACTTCCGAACTTGGCATTGAGCGCCTCGGTGACGACGGTGGTGATGCTCGTATCGTGGCGCTTGGCCTCCGCGACCCAGTGCATCCTAAGGCGCTTAGGCACCCGGATCGAAAGGTTCACCATCTCCTCAATCACTTTAACAGAACTGCTATTCTGGCTTTCTGGCAATATCTCCACCACTCCTACCTCCTGTTCCGGCTCCACTCCTTCCGACTCTCTCGCCTTCTGGATAATGTCCGCGTAACGTGGCTTGTTCGTTTCATTTGGCTTGTTCATGTCTCGTTTCCCTTTCCCTCTAAAACTCTAACCCCTCAGATCAGCTCCAGTATCTCATTGCCGAGACTCTCGAAGTCTCCCCAAGCCGCTTTCTGCCGGGGATCGTCGAGCGTCTCCACGGTCGTGCCCGCC
>NZ_JAYUPA010000928.1:0-2899 GCF_043760365.1 Armatimonas sp. | reverse complement strand
CGACGATGGGGAATGAGTAAAGATGTATAGAGCTTCATAAGGGAACCTCCTTGAGTGTCAAAAATCCATACTGCCGTCCCGGCCTCGTTCGGATTACGTCCTGCCGGGTACGGAAACCCGAAGCATCTTCAACAAAAGCCGTGCGATGCAGTAACTCTTTCTTTGGGCGCTCTTTCTTTTGCTTACCAAGCCAGGAGTGTGGTTCTTGCTGAAGTGCTACCTCCAGTGAAGGGTATTTGTCCGTGAGCGTGTCGAAGATAGGCCGCGTCGGGACGCACGCCTTACGCCCTAGAAACAGAGGCCATTGGGGGGCTTGCAGTGCCTCGGCACAGGCATGGAGCAAGTCGCTCCCCTCCGCTGAGCGCGGTGCAAGCGCCACCAGAAACGAGGCATCTTCCAGATAGAAACGTGGCGAGATAATCGTGGCAGGGGAAAAATCCGGGTTTGCACGAAGTGCCTCCAGTGAGGCGGCAGTCCCGCTCTGGCGTTTGTACCCACCATCTGCCATCGGCAGAAAGTCGGTGATGGTCTGGTAGTCTTCCAGCACCTGACCGGGCGCTTCCACCCGTACCCCGAAACGTAGCGCCCTATCGAGCTCCTCTAACCGAGGATCGCCCATCGGGTAGCCTAGCGCACAGCCGAGCAAACCCATCACCCCACTCTTAGTGGGCATGTCCCCCGTATCACGCACATCCCAGCGGGAGCGACCACCCCATGACTGGAGCGGCCCCTCCAACCGGAGTAAGAGAATTAGCGGGTTCATGGCTACAGCGCCTCATCCAGAGCGGAGAGCAGCGCCGCAAGGCTCTTCACTTTCTCCGTCCCTTCGATAGACCAGTCTTTATGCAGAGGGGCGAGAAGCAAGCGCTTGCTCGTCTTGAGGTTGAAGCCATCGGTAAGGGCGGCTACATGCTCCCCAAACGCCGTGAGTGAGCCCGTTACCAGGTCTTTGCCGTCTTTTCCGGCGCGTACCGGGTCTACAAACGCATTGGCATAGGAGATCGGTGTCTTCACCGGGCGCACCTCGACCAGCACCGCCGCCGGGAGCTGGTGCGCGGCAAACGTATTTTGCTTGCCAGAAGGCGTAGTCATCACCGCTGCCTCCACCATCGCGGCAATGGTCTTCTTTGCCAGCTCTTTGGCGCTTGCAAGACTCTCTTCCGTGACCTCCTGGAGCTTTTTACCCGTCAGGTTGTCCACCAGGCCGTCCAAGTCGAGCGACAGGTACTTGTAGTAGCACGCCGAGTTGTACTCCACATCCCCGATCATGTCCGCCCCCGAGTCCTCTTCTCCCTCGGCCTCGCTCAGCCCCTGGAGATCATCTACCGCCGTGAAGTAGTCGAACTCATGCGCGATTTTATGGGTTGAGATAGGGTGTGCCACCTGACAGCACGCCTCCACATCCCGCAGCGCCTCGCTCGTCACCATCCGCCCAAAAAGCGCAACATCTACCGAGATAGGCCGAAAGCCCTTTGCTTGTGCTTGGCTCTGGAGGTCTTTAGCAGTTAGCTTCTCAAATGCTGCCAGGTTTTTCGACTCCCGCGCCGCCTTCTTCAGCACCTCCGCCACCGCTTCAATATCGGCAGGAGTCAGAAACATGGTCTGAGCCGTCAGGAACTTCCCACTCTTAGGGTCAGCGTCACGCTCTTTCCCGTCCTTGGTTCCAAACCCCGACGCTTTCTTTGCCGCCACTTCAGCATACGGCTTTAGCTCCGGGTCGCTCTCAAAAGCTTTACGAATTTCCTCGGGAAGCTGTCGAGTGCGGGTTCCCAGGTTCCCCGCAAGGGCCGTCTGAAACATCTCACTGCGCCGAATCGTCCGCTTGAGACACTGGCTGGAGATACGGGCCCGCTTCACCCCGCCAAAGAAGGCTTCTTTCGGACTCCCGGTATCGTCGCGGTTCAGGTTCGAGGGGGCATGGTTCTGGATCAAATGAACTTCAATAAGGGTAGACATCGTGTTTATTCTTTCTCTCCATCAGGAGCATCGTGGTTTGTGTTGGTATCGTCGCTTGGGGCGCTGCCATAAAAAGCTTTTGCCCACTCTTTTTGTACGGACTTGCTCGGAAGTCCCCAGCGGTCAATGTCTGCAAGCAACTGCGGCCAGTTAATCAATCCGTCTTTCTGGAGAACAATGGTCACGCACTGCCGAAGGCGAAAGGTGAGCTCACCGCTCCCATCGCGCTCTAAATCCGCATCCAGGAGCAGACGCAGGCGGCGCTCATACCGGCTCTCGCGCCGGGCGGGATCGGGCTTTATCATGAGGCGCTTCTTGTGGGCATCAGAATCATCAAGCCTCTCTAGTAAATCCAGTGTCGCCCCTAAGTTCCGAGGGCCACCGGGCACTTTCTCGGCTTTCCCAAATGCCTCTATCGTCTTCTTATCCTGAGCAATCAGTGTTGCTGCCAGAAAGAGAAGAGAGTTGCTGAACTTTTCATGGCGGTAGGCCAGATAATAGAACCAGCTCACATTCTTCGCTGTCTCCAGCGTCTCTCCCACATTGCGCTTCAGCACCGCACGCTTCTGCGACGACTGGCACTCGCGCAGTATCGCCGCCACAGCAAGCAGGGCATCTGTATTTTTGTCCTCGCTCATAAACTTAGCACCCCTTGGTTACTTTCCTTTGGTTGTTTCTCTGGCTTTGCCTTTTTCTTCGCCTCACGAGTTTCTTTCTCTGTTGCCGTCTCAAAGATCACCATGAGGCCAAAGCCAAGCTGTTTGCGTGCCCGTGTCACCCGCTCAATAGCATGGTTGTCCGTATCGTAGTCCCCCACAGCCCTCTCAAACGCCGCATACGCCGCGCTCCGCACCGCCTTCTTCCAGCCTGCCTGTAGTGCATCACGCTTCGAAAAATCTCCCGGCGGGAGCTCGGCAAACTCAGAGAGCAGCTTGTTATAGAC
>NZ_JAYUPA010000927.1:0-8208 GCF_043760365.1 Armatimonas sp. | reverse complement strand
CCACAATCGCGCGGCGCATCAGGCGGCGCAGAATATAGCCCTTGTCGCTGGAACCGGGTGTGACGCCGTCGCAGAGGATGAAAGTAGCGGCGCGCACGTGGTCGGCGATGCGGCGAAACGCGATGTCGGTTGGGGAGTGCGGGGTGGACGTGTAGCGCTTTCCGGATAGTTCTTCGAGAGTCGTAATCACGGGGCGGAGCAGATCGGTCTCGAACGGCCCGGCCAGATTGTTGATCGCCGCCGCCGTGCGCTCCAGGCCCATGCCCGTGTCAATGTTCTTCTTGGGCAGCTCGATTAATTTGTAGTCGTCGCCCGTGCCCTGGCCGGTGTACTGGGTAAACACATTGTTCCAGATCTCCAGCCAGCGCGTGCCTTCGCCGTCCCACTCTAAATCAAAGGGAAGCTGTGGCTGGAGGTCAAAGAAGATCTCCGAGCACGGGCCACATGGGCCTTGAGACTGCTCAACAATCGCGTTCGACGGCCAATAATTCGTCTTCTGCCCGAGCCGCGCGATGCGCTCGTGGGGCATGCCATTGGCGCGCCAGAAATCATACGCTTCCTGGTCTTCTTCGTAGATCGTCACGCGAATACGCTCGCGCTCTAGCTTCAGGACATCGAACAGGAACTCCGTGGACCAGGCGATGGCCTCTTTCTTGAAGTAGTCCCCAAACGAAAAATTACCCAGCATCTCAAAGAACGTGCAGTGGCTAATATCACCAATGTCCTCGATATCTTTGGTGCGCAGGCACTTCTGACTCGTGACCACACTCTTGCGCGGCGGCGTGGCGCGGTCCTCAAAGTAGGCCTTGAAAGGCACCATCCCCGCCACGGTAAACAGCAGCGTGGGATCGTCGGTGGGCAGCGGGTCGGAGGGGAGGCGAAGCGCCCCCTTGCTCTCGAAAAACGATAGGTACTTCTGGCGAAGCTCTCTAGCTAACATAACGCTACAGTATACTGCATCCTCTTTCGGGTGCTAAACGGGCATTGGGCTCGGTGCAAGTCGCAATCAGCGGGAAAGGAACCGGGTTTCGCAATGTCACCGCGCACTTCCGGCTTCCCGACGGCACCAGCGTGCCGTTTTATGCCTGGAATGTCAAAGGCTCCTCGACGAATTTTGTGATGCCCCTGACCACCGAAGGCCTACGTCTGAGCGTAGACGGAGACAAGTCCCAGGAGCTTCGGATCACCGTCACCGCAGCATGAGTCTTTCGTCGCTTTCTGTGCCGGACGGCCTCACCCGCCGTCCGGCCACGGATTCGGACGCGGATATGGCGCTGCTCAGCCACCTCTACGCCACCACACGCGCCGACGAGCTGGCAATGACCCCCTGGAGCGATGCGCAAAAAGAGCTGTTTGCACGCCAGCAGTTTTATGCCCAGCACACCTATTACCACAAGACCTGGCCCGACGCCGCCTACGACATTGTCGAGCTGCACGGCGAGCCCATCGGCAGGATCTACGTTGACCTGCGGCCCGGCGCGGTTCAGCTCATGGAGATCACGCTCCTGCCCGAGCTTCGGGGGCGCGGGCTTGGCACGGCGCTCATCCAGCAAGTCATCGCCCAGGCCGACAGGCTTGAGCAGCCCGTCAGCCTCTTTGTCGAAGCGCACAACCCTGCACAGCGGCTCTATGCCCGGCTAGGCTTTCACTTCACCGAGAACCACGGCATCTATCAGCTCCTCATACGGCCCTACAGATAGTGGCGGCCTTACGGATAGTGGCGGACAAAGCCGACCCAGCCGGACTGCTTGACAAAGCCCAGTGCGCGGTTGATGGAGAGCATTCCCTCGTTGTTGACCTCGTTGTCGGTGCGAATAATCGGGCAGCCGCGCTCTTTGGCAAACGCAATCGCCCGCAATTTCAGCGCCAGCGCGATCCCCCGGCGGCGGTGGGAGCGCAAGATGCCCGTCACGCCCGTTTGGAGGTGATCGTCGGCCTCGCGCCCCCAGAGGGCGCTGATGCCCACAATGTCCTCCCCATCCACTGCTAGAAACTGCGCGTGGGGCAAGTAGCCCGAGTGGGCGAACCGCTTCTCCCAGACCTCGTAGGCAATGGCGGTGTGTGGCTCGGGGGAGGGAATATCGGCCTGGATCACTTGCGAGAACTCGTAGAGTTTCCGGCGAACCGCCGGGTCGGAGGCACCCAGCTCGGCAAACGTCGTGATGCGCAGCCCCTGTGAGAGAACCCGTTCCTCGGCACCAGGGAAACGGCTGGCATCGAATTGAGCCACATCCAGCCACGACTCGGCGTAGCTCATTTCTTCGACAAAGCCCCGGTCGCTCAGAAAACGCAGCGCACGCTCCGTCCCCTCAATCGTGTAGGCACGTAGCGCCGTGGGAGTAAGCGGCGCAAGCGCAGCGACCACGTGGTCAAAAAGCGCCTTGCCAAAGCCCTCTCCCTGTCGGGTGGGCTCGACAAAGACCTCAAGAGTAAACTTGGTGGGATGGAAACTGTGCGTGTCGTGGGCACTCAGGCCGTAGCCGGCAACCACGCCACCCTCCTCCGCAACGATGCGGGCAAAGTGATGCTTCTCTTCTCGGTAGTCATCACCGTAGCGGAACTCGTTCTCGGTCTCTTGAAAGCTCGGAAAGTTGGCGTTGAAGATCGCCACAATGGCGGGATAGTCCCGCGTCGGGTCAAAGGCACGAATCGTCATGTCTCTTGTATCGTAGCACGGAGGCCGTTTGCTAAGGTACGATAGCCTATGTTCGTGATCCTGCTCACGCTGGCGCTTCTGGCTGCGCCACCCGCAAAAATAACGCGCCTGGAAGTGACACCGCCGTTGGTGGCGCTTGAGGGGCGCACGGCGCTTCAGCGGGTGCTGGTGACGGCGATCCTGAGCGATGGGAGTCGCAAGGACGTGACGGGGCAGGCAAAGCTCACCACCTGGCCGCCGCCCCTGCTCCAGCTCGCGGGAAATACGCTGACACCGCGCACCGATGGCACGGGCGTACTGAAAGCGGAGCTAGGCAGTGTCAGTGCCAAGATTCCCGTGAGCGTGAAAAACACCGCTGTTGCCCCGACGTACTCTTTTGTGAATGAAGTGGTTCCGACGCTCGCCAAGGCGGGGTGCAGCCAGGGGACGTGCCATGGGGCGGCGGCGGGAAAGGGCGGATTCAAGCTCAGCCTGCGCGGCTACGCTCCCGAACAGGACTTTATCGCGATCACCAAAGCGCTCAGTGGCCGCCGCATCACCCGCGAGGCTCCCGAGCGCAGCCTGTTTCTGCGCAAGCCACTCGGGGAAATCGCACACCGGGGGGGGAGCGTAATCACGAAAAACTCGCCCGAGCACCGGATGCTTCTGGGCTGGCTCCAGCAGGGTGCCCCCGGCCCAACGGGCAAAGAGACGCCCCTGGCTAAAATTGACGTCCTACCCGGTGATAGAGTGCTCGCTCCCAATGAAACTCAGCGCTTACTCGTACGTGCCACCTACGCCGACGGCCGCACCGAGGACGTGACCCAGCGTGCGCTTTTTTCCGTCAATGACCCCGCCATCGCCTCGGTCACCGACGATGGCACGGCAAAGCAGCTCCGCCCGGGTGAGACGGCGGTTCTCGCCAAGTACCGCGACAAACTCACGATTATCCGCCTCAGTGCTCCGTTCCCCCATCAAATCAAAGACAGTGCTTTCACCGCACGCACCAACTACATTGACGACGCCGTCAATGCCAAACTTAAAGCGCTCCATATCGAGCCCTCGGGCCGCTGCACCGACAACGAGTTCCTGCGCCGTGTTTTTCTCGATCTGATCGGAACGCTTCCCACTGAGGCCGAGGCGCGGGCGTTTCTCGATGACAAAGCCCCCGACAAGCGCACCGTGCTTATTGACACTCTGCTCACGCGCCCGGAATATGGCCTGATCTGGGCGCTCAAGCTCGGGGATTTGTTCACACTCCGCCGCGAGAATTTGAGCCGCAAGTACGCCATGCAGCTCCAGGCATGGCTGGCCGAGCAGCTCAATAGTGGGGTCGGGTGGGACACACTCGCCACCAAAATCCTTACTGCCTCAGGGTCGCTCGACGACAACCGCGGCGGACTCTTCTGGCTCAGCCGTGTCCCGCAGAAACCGAACCAGGGCTACTGGGTGCGCGCCACGGAGAACTCCACGGAGCTGATCGCGCAGACATTTCTAGGCCAGCGGATCGGCTGCGCCAAGTGTCACAACCACCCCACGGAGAAATTCACCCAGGACGACTACTACCACTTCGCCGCGCTCTTTCACCAAGTCAGCGGCGGCGGCGAGAACGAGGACGGCATCCCGGAACGCCTCGAAAGTAAGCACGACCCGAATCTGCGCCATCTTCGAACCAACGAGATCTCCGAGCCGCGTCCCTTAGACCGCTCCACCCTCACGTTCGCCAAGGACGAAGACCGCCGGATTCAAGCCGCCGCGTGGCTCGTGGCGCAGGACGAGTTCGCGCGCAACGCCGCCAACCGGCTCTGGGCGCGCTGCTTTGGCAAGGGCATTGTCGAGCCCGTGGACGACCTGCGCTCCACCAATCCCGCCAGCAATGAGCGGCTGCTCACGGCTCTTGCCGCCGATCTCAAATCGCATCACTTCGATCTGAAGTATCTCCTCAAGACCATCTGTCTCTCGACCACCTACCAGCGCACTAGCACGGCGAATCCCACCAGCCGCCTCGACACGCGCTATTTTTCGCACTACCTGCCGCGCCGCCTCCCCGCCGAAGAACTAGCCGACGCCCTCGCGCAGGTGACTGGAGTCCCGGACCGCTACCAGGGCCAGCCCGAGGGCTGCCGCGCCATCGAGGTCGCCGACGCCGAGATCCCCTCCGTGATGCTCGACACCTTTGGCCGTCCGCCGCGCATCCTCTCGGGCGAGTCCGAGCGCACCTGCGAGCCCGCGCTCGGCCAAGCGCTCGCGCTCCTTAACTCGCAAGAAGTGCAAAACAAGCTCACCAGCGGCGAGGGGATTATCGCGCAGCTCGTGAAAGCCAAGAAAACCAACTCCGAGATCCTCGACACGCTCTTTCTGTCCGCCCTCGCCCGCTACCCCAAGCCCACCGAGCGCATCGCGCTAGAAGCCCCGCTCGCCTCTGCCAAGAACCGCGACGAAGCCCTGCAAGACGCACTCTGGGCGCTCCTCAACAGCCCGGAGTTTCTCTTCAATCACTGAACTTGCCCTGTTTGGGTCGCCCCCATGAACGGGGGCGTCTTTTTGTCGTCGCGGACTCCGACACGAAGGGCGTCCCGCCCATGGGGAAGTTCGCTCGGCATGGCTGCTTGCAGTCTTTGTGTCCGAAGAATGAGGACAATAAGACGCTCCGGTTTATCGGGGCGATTTGACGGGGGTATAATTGCCCCAAGGAAACGACGACGATGCTGGATGTCAATGCGGGTCGGGAGTATGCACGCTGCGATGGAATGACGCGGCGGGATTTTGTGCGTCTTGGGGCGCTCTCCGCCGTGGGCCTGAGCCTGCCGGAACTACTGGCACGCGAGGCGAGCGGCGCGGTGCAGAAGCCGCTTGCTAAAAATGTTGTGCTGATTTATTTGGGCGGCGGGCTGACACATCATGACTCGTTTGATCCCAAGCCCGATGCCCCTGCCGAGATTCGCGGCAAGTACGGCGTGATTCCCACCAAGCTGTCCGGCATCAAGTTCTCTGACAAGATGACAGAAATGGCGAAGCTGACGCATCTTTATGCGCTCTGCCGGGGCCAGGTGACGGGCTCAGATCACCACGAGACCGCGACCCAGTGGATGCTGACGGGAAACTACGGCCTGATGCAGGGCGGCGACTACCCGAGTGTCGGGGCGATCTGCGCCCATGAGCTGAAGCCCTTGAGCACGCTCCCGCCCTATGTCGCCATCCCGCGCAACGCCAGCTTCACCTGGGAGCTGGGAAAAGCCGCCTGGCTCGGGGAGCGCTATGAGTCGTTTAAGGCGGGCAATGTCGGGGACAACAACTGGCAGGTGCCCAATCTTTCGTTGCTGCCCGGCGTGGCGGAGGAGCGCTTGACGCGGCGTCAGAGCATGCGGCAGGCGCTCGATAACCTTGCCAAGAAGTTTGAGTACAGCGATGCGCTCACTAGCATGGACACGTTCCAGCAGAAAGCCGCCCAGCTGATTCTCTCTCCCGAGGCCCGCAAGGCTTTTGACCTCAAGGCCGAATCCGATGCCACCCAGACCAAGTACGGCAAAGATTTCTGGGGCCGCCAGCTCCTGCTCGCGCGGCGCCTTGTGGAGGCCAACACGCGCTTTGTCCTGGTGACACAGGGCGGCTGGGACCACCACGCCAAGATCTTCGAGGGCTGTGACAGTGCCCTGCCTGCGCTGGACCGCTCCCTGGCGGCGTTTCTCTCCGACATGAGTGAGCGTGGGTTACTTAAGGACACGCTGGTGGCTGTTTATGGCGAGTTCGGGCGCACCAGTAAGCTCAACAAGGACGCGGGCCGGGATCACTGGGGCAATGCGGGCTGCATGCTCTTTGCCGGAGCCGGGATTCAGGGCGGGCAAGTGATTGGGGAGACCGACGAGCGCGGAGAGTACACGGTCTCACGGCCCATCCGCCCCACGGAAGTGGCGGCGACCATCTACCACGCACTGGGAATTGACTACGAGAAGCATATCGTCTCACCGTCGAGCCGCCCCGTCGCGATTCTGCCCGAGTGTGCCCCCGTCAAAGAGCTCTGGTCCGGGGCATGATACAGCCCCCCAAGCCCCCACCGATTGTCTTCAGTCGTGAGGTGCTGCCCATTCTGCGCCAGAGCTGCACGTCGTGCCACTCCGGCCCCAGCCCCGCCAGCGGCTACTCCATGGACACACGGGATAAATTGCTTTCAGGCGGACGGCATGGCGCGGCGATAGTGCCCAGCAAGGGCGCACAGAGCAATTTCCTGCGGTACTGCAACGGCGAGCTCAAGCCTAAGATGCCCCCCAATGGCGCACTCGATAAAGTCCAGCTCAGTGTCTTCAAGCGCTGGATCGACGAAGGCGCAAAGGTGGATAGTTTGGTGGCGGCCACTCCGCAAAATCCCCCCTTTCTCAGCGAGGTACGAGCGCCTGGGAGAGGGGCAGGCGAGAGGTTAGCCCCCGTCACGGCGCTGGCGCTCTCGCCGGATGGAAAGACACTGGCGGTGGGGGGGTATCGGGTGGTGCGGCTGCTTGACCCGGCGACGGGCAACCTATTAGGCACACTCACAGGGTGTGCGGATCAGGTGCAGAGCTTGGCGTGGGAAGCCACTAGCCAGCGGCTCGCGGCGGCAGGCGGCGTCCCCGGTGAGAGCGGCGAGGTGGCGGTTTTTGCACTCACAAGTGGGCAAGTAGAGAGCAAGCTGACCGGGCATACGGACGTTGTCGTTTCTGTGGCGTGGCGCAGCGGCACCGATGAAATCGCAACAGGCTCGCTGGATAAGACCGCCGCGCTCTGGAGTGTGAGCCGTGGCCAGCGGCTTCGGCTGCTCAAAGACCATGCGGACACCGTGCTCGCCGTGGCCTACAGCCCGTCGGGGGAGTTTCTCGCCACCGCCAGCGCCGATCGAACTGCCAAGCTCTACCGCACGAAAGACGGTGTGCGGATCGCGGCGCTCAATGCCCACCAAGACAGTATTGTGCGGCTCGCGTTCTCGCCTGACAGCAAGCGCTTGGTGACGGGTTCTGCCGACAAGACCGTGCGCCTCTGGAGCATCAAAGAGGGTTCCATTGAGAACCCCGATGCCACCCAGTACGAGCCCGAGCCGCTCACCGCCTGCGCCTTCTCCCCCGATAACCAGCGGCTTTTCTGGGTCTCGGCGTCGCGAAAAGTTAAAGTTTTTGCCGCCAATGGACGCGACTTTCAGATGGAGTTCACCGACGCCACCGACTGGGTGACCAGCCTTGCCGCCACCACCGATGGCAAGACTCTGATCGCCGGGACGCTAGACGGGAAGCTGCTCTTCTGGGACTTGGCGACGCGCAAGCTTCTGCGGAGCTCGGAGAACCGTGCAAAATAAGCCCAGCCTTAAAGAGCTGTCCGTCTTTGGGATTGTCGCCGGGCAGACGGTAAAACTCACCCTCACGGGCGAGAATCTTGCACCGAGCGCGGTAACAGTCAAAGGCCCGCTGCAAGCCAAGCTTATTGAGGGTAAGCCAACAACCGTAACTCTTGAAGTAATCGTGCCCACGGACTGTCCACCCGAGTCGTTCGAGCTCACGCTTGTGCATCCCAAAGACAGTCCAACCCTCAAGCTGCCCGTTCTGCCTGCC
>NZ_JAYUPA010000926.1:0-8214 GCF_043760365.1 Armatimonas sp. | reverse complement strand
CTCACCAAGATTCTGGGCTACGATCCTGGTGGGAATCTTACCACCTACATCTCGCGCGGCATCGGCCTGGCTTTCGTCCCGTATCTTCCCTGGCTCGCCCCCCGATTTAATTGCCGCCCCGAAGTGGCACGATTGACGCTTCGTTGTGTATAATTCGGAGCATGTCTTTGTTGCTGGAGCTACCTAGAGAAACCGAAGAGGCTTTGCGTCGTCTGGCGGAAAAAGATGGCCTGGCACTGGATACTTTCGCGCTCAATGTACTCTCACGGGTAGCCCGAAATAGACAAGAAACGTTTGATGCCGATTATGATCCTGGAGATCTGACCGAGGCAGTGCGTAAAATTCGCACCCGCACCCCCGCAGAGTTCGAGCGCAATCGGGCCGAAGCTTTTGCAAAGAGTCGTCCTGCACTCTCTCTCCCCCAAGGGAAAACTCTGACCGAAATGCTTGTCGGAAAATGGCCGGGAGCGGAGACCGACGAGGAGATCGCTCAGATTCTTGAGGCTATTTCTTAGTGCCTTCCTACTTACTGGACACCAATATCTTCGTTCATGCCATCCGAAACAGCACCCTCTGGCAGACTAAAATCGTCCCTCTCCACGATCCTCTGAACACGATACCAGCGTGTGTTTACAGCGTCGTAACCGAAGGCGAGCTGAGATCGTTGGTGCATCAGCTTGGCTGGGGCGCTGCTAAACACACACAGCTTCAGAGTCTGCTGGCACAGATCCGACGCTTGGACATCTCCACGACAGCTATCTTGCAGGACTATGCAACCATAGATTCCCACTGTCGAACTAGCGGCTTCACCCTCAGCAAGAATGATCTCTGGATCGCGGCGACAGCCTCCGCGTTGGGTTTGACTCTCTTAACCACAGACAAAGATTTCGACCCACTCGATGGTGTCTTCTTGAATCGCATCTGGATTGATCCGACCTGATCTGTGGTTTTGTAAAGCCCTCCCCCTAGCCCCGCCGGGTACCCTCTGAGTGGGGGCTAGGGGGTGGGGTTTCTACTTTTTGCGGGCGCGGCGGATGGCGGCGCGGAAGGGGACTCCCCACGCGGTGAGGGTGCTGTAGGCATCGTTGCGGGCGGTGGTGGCCTCAACGGCGGCGCGGCTTGCGGCGGTGAGGGCGGCAGTGGCGCTGTCGAGGGAGTCGAGAAGTAGCTCGGCGGCACCCAGACCGGCGGCGTTATAGCCGCGCTTGGCAAGCGCCTCCGCATAGGGGGGCTGCAGGGCGCCCTGGTAGGCGGCGCGGGCGAGGGTGACGAGCTTCTGGCGGTCTTTGGGGACGATCCCCGTGGCACCCAGCGCCTTGCGTGCGGCGGGGTCGCGGGGGTAGGCGATACGCACCACATCCCGGTAATGAACATAGCGCCGCCGCGCGGTCTCGTCGGCATCGGTTGCGATCTTGAGAGCGGCCTCTTCGGCTCCCATCGCGGTCTGCCGGTGGGTGTAGGCGCTCTGTGCGCTTGCCGCATGGGCCTGCCCATCGGCGAGGGCGGCGCTGTCGAAGCCCAGCTCGGTCATTCCTGCTGCAAGTGCGGTGTCCTTGCGCACAGCCTGGATGTCTTGCACGTACTGGGTGATGTCGTTTTGAATGCGCTGGTCTTGCTCGGCGCGTGGTGCTCTGGGTTTGGGGGCTGCTGCGCCCGCTTCGGGTGTCGTGTCCATAGTTTCGTACTGCCTTTCTTTTCTATCAAAGTGCCTTGCGTTGCGATCAGAGAGCCTCGCGCCGCGATCAAAACGCCTCGCGCCGTGATCGGAGTGCCTCGCGCCGCTATCAGAGCCTCTGCCCTTTTGATCCCAAGACAGAGCGCTGGCTTCACACTGCCTTGCCCCATCTTTGCTCTTTTACGCCCCCTAATCGAAAGAAAGTTCCCGTCACAATTCAGTTTTTGCCTCCCGGCCTCGCACCACTCGGCCATGGGCACCCCCTGGGTACGGGCTTCGCGAAGGGTTTGGTGTGCTGAAACTACCACATTCGCAGGCACCCAGAGGGTACCCGACGACCGAAAGCCGTACCCAGAGGGTGCCCAGGTCGGCGGTGGTGCCGCCGGGGAGGAGGGTCTGAGGGTGTGGAAAACTACACAGCCGTCGCGGTGCATACTTTTTTGTGATTCGATGAGATAACAGCGTGGAGGTCTTTTTGACTATGGAAGACGCGAGAACCTATCGGCTTCTGGAGGCGGCAAAAAACGGGGAGCAGCGAGCACGAAGTGCGCTCGTCGAGCAGCATGCGCCTTTCGTCGCCTGGACGGTCAGTCGCCTGCCTCATGCGCCTCTTACGCGTGAGGATGCGCTACAGCACGGGCATATTGGGCTGATCTACGCCATTGAACGCTTCGATACGCGTCGTGGTACCAAGTTTACGACGTTTGCTCACTACTGTATCAAGTCGGAGGTACGGCGAGGCCGCATCATCGAGTCGCCTCTCCCTTCCCACGTCATTCGCTGTCTGGTCAAGATGCAGGATGCCTACGAGGAGCTCCTGGCTACCCTGGGACGCGAGCCGAGCCTCGCCGAGATCGCAGCGCGTCTTGGCGTGCAAGAGAAAACCGTCGAAGGCTGGACAAAGTTTGACGAGCGTGCCACTGCCGAGTCGCTGGATGCCGCCCGTCCTGGCTGCGAAGACATCACTTTGCATGACCTCCTTGCCGACCCCACGGCGCAAGCGGCTTTCGACCGTATTGACGACCTTGCCCTCGTCACCGATTTCCGAGACAATCATGCGAATGAAAAACAGCGCGTTCTCATTGACACTATGAAAGACAACCTCGATATGGGCCAAGAAAAACTGGCAGAGAAGCTAAACGTAAATCAGACCACCGTCTCCCGTGGGCAAGCTCGGATACGAAAGCAAGTCATAGACCTGCACCAGCATCACAAAACCTCGGAGGGAAAGTAAATGAGACCAGATACCAACACCACACAGTTCCTGAGCTACTTGGCCCGTCAGCGAGAAGCCCTTCACCAGAGGGAGATAGAACAACACCTTGCCCAGCCCGACCCCGAGGACGAAGCAGCGGCCAACGAGTACCTGGCAACCCACGCACCCGAAGCCCCTGCCCTTGCGCTCTTCGTCGCCCCGACCATCACGGATACTGCACCTGCTGCTGTACCAAGTTCCCCCTTCGCGAAGCCGGAGGGGGTCGGTCGGAGTGAGGCACGAACGGAGGCCGGGGGGAGGCAAAACACTCCTAAGCAAAGTAAACATGAAATAGAAGACACCGCGTACCACCTCGCGGCTATCAGAGATGTCCCGGAGGCGCACCGTGGTCTACAGATAGAGCGTCTGGCGCGGAAGATAGCGTCCTGGAGTCCAGAAGCTCGTGAGCGGTTTGTGATCAAGACCGGTGAACTCCTGGTAGGTCACTCCCGAGAGACGCGTGAGATAGTGCTTGGAGTTCTCATGGAGGCGTTGCCGGGAAAGCTTCCAGCATCATCGCCTCCCACAGAAACGATTCTTTTGGCAGGTCAGGCCAATTTGCTGATGCCACGACTGATTAGCATTGCTAAGCATGACGCTAAGTGGAAGCGTGATATTTTGGCGGCTGGGTTGCGTGACGAGCTCATGCGCAAAGACCTACTCAGCCAGGCAGCCTCGATCATAGCGCAAGGCGCAGCGTATCTGGATGATCTGGACTTAGACACCCGCCTTCGGGTAGGACAGATTTGCCGGGTGTTATTCGGTAGAAATTAGAGATAAATAAAGATAGCCCCCGGCACAAATGCCGAGGGCTATTTCTCTGCCGTCTGCTGGCTCTACGCCAGCGCCATTCCCGCCGTGGGGGGCAGCTCCGGGTCATTCCAGAAAAAGAGCAGCACCACCACCAGCGCCAGCAAGACCGCTACCGCCGCGCCCCACAGCGGCAACAGTGCTGCGCTGATCGCAAGCATCAAAGCCAGCGTCGTCGCCAGCGCCAGCACCGGGCCGGGCTGTACTAGGATGTTATTCCGTTGATTTTGCATTTCGTTTCCAGGCTCCTCTGCTTCTCTTATGCAGTGAAACCCTACCGTTTATGCACACACCCAAAAATCTCCCTCCCTCTGTTTCCCCTCCCTCCCCCCGGCCCCCTCCCTCCCGATAACGGGAAAGGGAGGGGGTCGTGTGGGGTCCCCGCTTGCGGGGTGCGCGGGGGGAGGGCAAACAAAAACACCAAAAGGCACGATGCTGTAAAATAGCCCTATGATCGTGGCAACTGCGCCTGGCCGCTGCGGCGTGCTGGGCAACCCGACCGATATGTACGGCGGCTCCGTTCTCTCCTGCTCTCTCTCCGAGCGTGCGACGTGCACGCTGATGGACTCCGACGCGCTGGTTTTAGAGGCCGACAATGGCGAGCGCCAGGTCATTCACTCGCGGGCGGATCTGGAGACCTCCCCCGACTTTCCGCGTTTGGACTTGGCGAAAGCCGTGCTCAAGGGCATGGGCATTGCGCCGGGCGAAGTCGGCTTTCATCTCACCACCAGCACTGAGATTCCCATGCAGGCGGGGCTTGCGGGCTCGACGGCGCTCATGGCGGCGGTCTACGGCGCGGTCTCTCAAAAGCTCGGGCGCGTGGAGCACAAGCATGCTATTGCCGCCGCGATTCGCAAGATAGAATACGAGATTCTGGGGGTGATCTGCGGGTTTCAGGATCAGCACATGGCGGTCTTTGGGGGCCTCAACTACATGGACTTCCGCGATAAAGGCAGCCATATTCCCATGGACGAGCAGCCCTACGCCACTGTTGAGCCGCTGATAGACTTAGTCCCTCAGCCTCTGCCCTTTGTGCTGGCGCACACCGGAGTCAAGCACCACTCAGGGGCGGCGCACAAGCCCGTGCGTCAGCGCTGGCTCGACAACGACCCCGAGGTACGCGCACTCTACGATCACTTTGTGCCGGGGTTGGCACGCAATGGCAAGAAAGCGCTGCTGGAAGGCGACTGGGCAACCATTGCAAAACTCATGAACCAGAACCAGGACGTCCAGTTCCGGCTCGGGGCGAGCGGCGCGGCGGTGGACAAGCTGGTCGAGGTGGCGCTGTCAAACGGGGCGCTGGGAGCCAAGCTCGCCGGAGCGGGTCAGGGGGGAACCGTGCTCTGCCTGACCTTTGAGCCCGAGCGCACGGTTGCGGCCCTCAAAGCCGCCGGAGCGGGACGTATTATCGTCCCCGTGCCCTCGGCGGGGCTGACAGTTCAGGTAAAATAGGCCATGTCACTGACGATTCCACAACCCGACCCGACGCCCGGCGATACGTCCTGGTTCACCCACGACCGCTTTGGTATGTTTATCCACTGGGGCCTCTACGCAATGGGGGCGCGCCACGAGTGGCTCAAGAACTACGAGCAGCTCACCGATGAGCGCTACGAGCGCTACTTCAAGTTCTTCGACCCCGATCTCTACGACCCGGAGGTCTGGGCGAGTGCGGCAGAAAACGCGGGAATGAAGTACTTTGTGATTACCACCAAGCACCACGAGGGGTTTTGTCTCTGGGACTCGGCGCTGACCGACTATAAAGCCACGAACACTCCGGCAAAGCGCGATCTCTTGCGCCCCATGGTCGATGCATTCCGGGGCCACGGCCTCAAGACGGGTTTTTATCACTCGCTGATTGACTGGCACCACCCAGATTTTGTAGTGGACGGCGTGCACCCCCAGCGCAACTCCCCCGAAAAAGACGCGCTCAACACAGGCCGTGACCAGAGCCGCTACGCGCAGTATCTGCACGGACAAGTGCGCGAGATTCTCTCCGAGTTCGGCAAGATTGATATTCTCTGGTGCGATTTTTCGTATCCGCCGCAGAAAGGCCGCTTGGAGTGGGACAGCGAGAATCTCTACAAGCTCATCCGCGAATTGCAACCAAATATCATTCTCAACGACCGTTTAGACTTAGAGTCTGGCTGGGATATCAAGACCCCCGAGCAGTTCCAGCCGCGCCAGTGGGTGCACTTCAATGGCAAGCCCGTCACCTGGGAAGCCTGCCAGACCTTCAGCGGCTCGTGGGGCTACCATCGCGACGAATCAAGCTGGAAGTCTTTAGAGATGCTGATCCAGATGCTCATTGACACGGTGAGCAAGGGCGGCAACTTACTGCTCAATGTCGGCCCCACGGGGCGTGGGGAGTTCGATGTGCGTGCGCTGGATCGCCTCCAAGGCATGGGCGAGTGGATGAAGCGCCACAGCCGCGCCATCTACGGCTGCACCCAGGCCCCCACCGAGCTCGGCGACGCGCCTCGGGACTGCCGCTACACCTACAACCCCACGACTAACCAGCTCTATGTTCATGTGCTCGCCTGGCCGTTTGGTCAGCTCTACCTAGATGGTCTTGATCCGGCACGCGTGGAGTACGCCCAGCTTCTTAATGATGCCAGTGAGGTGCTCATGAAAGATATCGATCCCTGGCAGCACGACTTCTCGGGAGACAATAAGCGTGCCTCACTCGCCCTGCGCCTCCCGATCCAGAAGCCCAATGTCACCGTTCCCGTGATCGAGATTTTCCTGAAGTAGCGCGGGACGTACACCGGGGGTAGTATCTCTAACATGCCTCGATTTCTTTTTGGAGCCCACACGGGTGTCGCCGGTGGCCTGCACAATGGTCTGATCGAAGGAGCCCAGATCGGCTGCGACACGATTCAGATATTCACGTCAAGCCCACGTCAGTGGGCGGCAAAGCCTCTGACCGACGATGCCATTGCACTGTGGAAGGCGAAGGCGGCGGAGGTCGGGATTGCGCCGCTGATCGCCCACGACTCGTATCTCATCAACCTTGCCTCGCCCGATCCCGAGACGCGGCAGAAGTCGCTGAGTGCGTTTATTGCGGAGCTAGAGCGTGGCGAGGCGCTGGGCTTAGATTTTCTGGTCTCGCACCCGGGGGCGCATGTCGGCAGTGGCGAGGAGGTCGGAATCGCTCAGATTGCAGCAGCGCTGGATGAAGTGCATCAGGCGACAGCGGGCTTTAAGATCAAGATCGCGCTGGAGACCACGGCGGCCAAGGGAACCACCCTGGGTGGTGTCTTCGAGCACTTCCCCGCGATTCTTTCCCGAGTTGCCGAGCCGGAGCGCATTGTTGTGTGTCTGGACACCTGCCATATCTACGACGCGGGATACGATTTGGTGGGCGATCCCACGGGAGTCTGGGATAATTTTGCAGCGACCGTCGGCTTTGAGAGGCTGAAGATTATCCATGCCAACGACTCCAAGTTCGGCCTAGCCAGCAAGCGTGACCAGCACGCACACATTGGCGAGGGCACTATTGGCGACGCGGGCTTCGTGGCATTTCTCTCGGATGTGCGCCTCCCTGAGAACCTCGCACTGATTGTCGAGACGCCCGAGGACGACGGCAAGGGGCACCGGGAGAATATCGCCAAGCTGAGACAGCTCTTGAGTTAAAGTAAAATATATTTGACATAAAGTAAAATATAACGTACGTTAACAACGGAGGTTACTTCGATGGATATGTCGTTTCGTGAGAAAAGTGCGTGGGCCTGTCTGGTCACGACCGGGGTGGTATTTGTCCCCTACTTCACGTTTATTTTTCAGCTTGCTAGCAAAGGCGAGCTGATTCTCCCGCGAGTGATTGTGGCGTTTGTTGCTGCCGTGCTTGCACAGATCGTTCTCAGCTCCGTCTACATGACGGTCATTGCCTTAAGCACCCGCCAGGAGCCAAGAGACGAGCGCGATCATGCGATTGAGAACCGGGCCTTTCGTAGTGCCCACTGGGTGCTCGTCATTGCCCTTTGGCTTTTGGTGCTGGGCGGAGTCATGCTCACCCCCGTCTTTCCCAAGCTTATCTCCGTCGCCTTTGTGGGACAGCTTGCTTTGCTAAGCTTTGTCTTAAGCGAGCTGGTGCACTATGCCACTCTGGCCCACGGCTACCGGAGAGGGCACTAGCCATGCCGATTCGCAACAATATCCGCAAGTTGCGCTTTGAGCACGGCGAGCTTACCCAGCAAGCCCTCGCTGAGAAAGTGGGGGTCACGCGGCAGACTCTGATCGCCATTGAGGCGGCCAAGTACTCTCCCACGCTGGAGCTCGCCTTTCGCATCGCTGCCGTCTTTGGCAAGCCGCTCGACGATGTCTTCCAGCACGAACCGGAGGTCTGAAACAAAAATAGAGCAAAGCCCATCGCGACTCTTCTCTCCGGTAAAATGAGCTGATGATTTTCCTGCACTTTTCTCTGCTACCCGGCGAGGGGCTTATTCGTTGCATGCTCCGTGAAAACTCAGGCACG
>NZ_JAYUPA010000925.1:0-2902 GCF_043760365.1 Armatimonas sp. | reverse complement strand
GCCGTAGCCTGGCGTACCGGGAGCAGATATTAGACATCTTGGCCTGTGTTGAGGGTAGCCCGGAGGAGCCGCTCGCGGGCATTGCCCCCCGCCTCCATGAGCAGCTAGATCGCCTGACCACGGTCGTCTGCATTGTCCTAGACTGGGACGAACCCCGTCGCCACTTTGTCGAGAACCTTCGTCAGCGCGGTGTCGGGGTGAAAGTGCTCTGGGTCTCCGAGACGGAAGATGCCCAGCCCACCGAAGGGGACATGCAGGTTCTGCCTCCCAGTGCCTTTTCCCAAGGCGGAGTGGACACCCTATGAAGCCCGCCTCCCCTCAACTTCCTATCCCCGTCGCGCTTTTTGCACTAGTCTGCTTACTAGCACTTTTTCTCACGTCCGGCGGTACCCTCTGGCTCGCGGCGGCTCTGGGGGTGCTGGTGCTGGCCTCGTATGCCCTGAACCTGCGGCTTCCAACGACTTGGCTCCCGAGCCTTCTGTTTGGAGGAATCTTGCTTGCTCTGGCGATCCTGAGCACGCCACAGGATGGGCCTGGCTCTCCTTCGACCATCATTCTCCCACGCCCCATCTTTCTCTTTGGCCAGGCAGCGGCAATCCTGATGACGCTGCAGTTCTACCGACCTACCCCAAAAGACCCCACACGCCCCCGCCTTTTCGCTCTCCTGGGCGGCACACTGGTTCTCATCGCTGCTAGTAGTACTTTTGAGGAAGGTCGTCTGAGACAGCTCATCCCCGTTCTCGTTGTTCTACTCGGCATCTCACTACGGACACTTCGGAGCAGGCAGACAACCCAGCGCCTGACGGTTGTCGTGCTGGGCAGTGCGCTTTTGGGCTCTCTGGGCGTGGGATGGCTGAGTGTTAAGGGGATTCGCGACAACCGGGAAAAGATCACGGAGTGGGGCAATCGCCTCATGAGCGAGCACCCTCCCTTGGAGCAGCTCGGCATGTCCCAGCAGCCCACGCTGGGCAACACATTTGGTGCGCGCGGCTCTAATGCCCGTGTGCTCCGCCTGGAGGGGACGCTACGCTCTCCCCACCTGCGTGGCGCTGCCTTCGATACCTACAGCGAGAACCGCTGGGGGCCGCCGCTCAACAGCCGTACCTACGACCCCATTGAAGCGCCCCAGCTCAACCTGCCACTCCCCCGTGGCATGACTTCCCACTCGGTCTCGGCCACCCGCCTGCAAAGTGGCAACCCCGTGGTCTTTTTCCCCCTGGAGACTTTCAGCCTGGAGCTGGGCGCTGTGGAACAGACAGGGTGGGCACGTGATGCCAGCGGCCCCGTCCGGGTGCGTGTCGCGCAGCCCTATACCTACTCTTACCGGGAAAGCACGGAAGGGGCGCAGGGGCTCATGGCGCTTCCCGGACTCCGCAGCGCAGCAGAAAAAGGACGCTATCTCCAGCTCCCGGCAAACCTCCCGAAACTGCTAGCTCCTCTGGCAAAGAAAATCACGAAAGACGCCTCCACGCCCGCCCAGAAAGTGGATGCCATCACGCGCTACTTGCTGGAGAACTATCCCTACAGCCTGACCTTCGATGCGGGGTTTCTCTTTCCCAAGGATGCCAGCAATAACATGCAGCGCTTTGTGGAGGGAAAGCGCTCGGATTTCATCGCCCGCTTCCTGCTCTCCGAGCCAAAGGCAGGGGCGCACTGTGAGTTTTTCGCCTCGGGAGCAGCGCTCCTGCTGCGCTGCGTGGGAGTCCCGACACGCTATGTCACAGGCTACTTTGCCCATGAGCAGGAAGGGCCGAACACGCTGCTTGTCCGGCAGCGCGATGCCCATGCCTGGTGCGAGGCCTGGGTGGAGGGCAAGGGCTGGATAACGGTTGAGGCAACTCCCCCAACCGGCTGGCCGGAGCAGAACAAAACCCCGCTGGAGCCGTGGCGGCGGGCCTGGGAGTGGCTGGAAGACCGCTGGCTCGGGCTACTGAGCTGGCTGGCGGAGACGGAGCCCACTCAGCTCGCCCTGACACTTCTCTTGCCATTTGGGGCAATCGGCCTGGGCGCACTCTGGCAGTACCGCAAGCGCCCGTCGCGTGCCGCTCTCACAATAACAACGCTCGCGCCACCGCCCGAGCTGGCCACACTCGCCAAGCGCTTCGAGGCCGCCCTGCACAAGAGCAACCTGCCTCCCGCGCCGTCCCACCCCTGGTCGGAGCAGCTTGCCGCCCTCCCCGAAGCCATCCAGCCCGCCGCCCGTCAGTTTGTCACGCTTTACCAAACAGCACGCTTCGGAGGCAAGAGCGCTGACAGAGACGCCCTTGAACAAGCCCTCCAAACCGTCGAAGAGGCACTGACGAAGCACTACGCATCGCGCTGAGCTTATGGCACAACACCTGAACCTTTTTCACGAATCGCCGATTCCCTCTGTCCGCCCACTGAAAGTAGGCGTCTGGGTAGCCTTCGGCTGCAAAGCCCGTTCCGGGCTACAAATTATTCCAGCCCGGAACGGGCTTTGCGGCGCTTGTGCCATTACAGACGCCCAATTCCATTGAGCGGATAACGATTCTGGAAAAACCCTAAGACACAGTAATTTAATCTTTTTGATTCCGACTTACGCTACAATCAGAGCATCATGAAGAAACTCACACTGGCTCTGACGGGAGCCCTTGTTCTCGGGGGAAGTGCGGCGCTGGTGGCGCAGCAAAAGCTGGACGTACTCAAGGGGGGCTCTTTGAAGCTCCCGGCGACGGGCTGGACGATCTCTCCGGCGGGAACGGCCCACGCAAAGCTCGGCGACATGCTGCTCTCGTCGGCGCTGCGGCCGGATGGCCAGCTACTCGCCGTGACCAATGGCGGCGGCGCGGCGCATGGCGTGAGCCTGATTGACCCCGCGACGGGCGCACTGAAGCAGCAGGTGAAATTTGGCCGGACGCACTCCGGGCTGGCGTGGTCACCC
>NZ_JAYUPA010000924.1:0-2905 GCF_043760365.1 Armatimonas sp. | reverse complement strand
CTTTGTCAGGTCCGCCGCTAGGGTGAGCGCTCCGCCCTCAAATGGCTTTGCCAGCGTGAGGGTTGCGACAGCGCGCCCGTCGGCATCCTTGGGCAGAGCGGGCACCAGTGCCACTGTCTCCACCGTACTCTGCTCCATCTTGCTGGCCTGCACCGCGGGGGCCAGAGTGAGCCGCAGCCGGGTCAGGCCGGGGAGGCTCGTCGCTGCTACGCCCGCTCCGGGCAGCGCACCGGGCTGGGTGAGATCTACCAGAAAGCCCTCGCCGCTGGTGAAAAGAGTGACGGGCTTGCTATCCGCTCCGATTCCCTCCACTTTGTAGATCGTCGCCCAGACATGCTCCCAGGTCGGCTTTGCGGCATCGGTGCCGGTGAGAAACAAGCCCACGGAGGTGAACGGTGCCGCCGCCGCCAGTGCGCTCCCCCCACTTCCTGCGCTTGCAGGCTCCGTCGGCATCGCCCCCGCACCGCGCGCAGCAGAGCCGCCGGGCAGGCTCGCGCTATCCGTCGCGGTGCCCGAGCCGCCGCAGCCCGTTAGCGCGAACAACAACAAAAAAGGCAAGAGAGCCATCGTAATGCGTTTCATGGTAGTAGTATTGACCAGCGGCGTGGGATTTCCTTCATTGGGCGATCTCGAAGCCACGGAACCAGGAGCCGCGAGTGTGAAGCTGCCCGCTATCGCCTGCATGCACTTTCTGGTACTGGGCCTCTGTGACCGCAAAGTGGCGGCGCGAGCCATCAGGCAAGGAGAACGTCAGGACGTGGCGCTGGTCGGGCTCCCAGCCGCTCCCTGGTTGGTGCACCAAGGATTTCTCCAGCACGACCGCAGGGGTAAGCAGCTCGGCCTCACACCGGTTGGCCCACCAGGTGCGCAGGCTCTGTGCACCCCAGAGGACGATGCAGCCCCCCAGAAGTAGCAGAACAATAAGCTCGGTAGACATAATTCAGATGATGCCGCTGCCGCCTTAGTTTTACCTCCCCTAAATGGCGTATCTAGCCCTGCTTTCCGGCACGCACGCTCGCCAAAAAGTCCGCCTGCTCGGGTGGGGTTGCGCACAAGACCAGCTCGGTGCCCGCAAATGGCCCGCCGACGAGGCGGCAGAGCGGAGCGCTGGGGAGCAGCGGCGCAACCCATTCCAGGGCATCGAAGGCAAGTGTGGCGGCGAGGCTCCGGCAGAGGCTCTCGCCATAGATCACAAGCCGCTTCACTTTCTGTGTTTTCAGAACCGTACTCAGAGTCTGCGTGAGCTCGGTTTCCGTGGGGGCGGGGTTCCCTGCGTAGAGCACCACACTATGCCCGACGGAGAGCGCCCCTGTAATGACTTTGTGCGCCCGCTCCGCTTCCCGGAACGTGTGGCAGAAGAAGCCTTGTGTCCGTGCCCAAGCAAGCTGCGGTGCGAGCTGCTCTGAGGGTGCGCCACTTACCACGAAGAGCTGCTCGACGGGCTCCGGCTTACTCCGCGTGACGGTCTCGGGCAGGAGTCGTGCCGTTTTCCAGGCGGCGAGAAGCGCACTCTCCACGGCGGCGGAACCGGCAACAAGAGGCGGCTTGCGCTCCCAGAGAAGCTCCCCGATCAGCGCAGTGTGCGCGGTGCTCAGGCTATCGAAGAAAACGACACTGGGATCGGGGTCGGCTTGGATCTCGCGCAGGCGGGTTCTGACCGCCTCCCGGCCCGCATCGAGGTACAGGCAGTTGATGTCGTAGAGGGAGAAGCGCTCGGTTTGCTGGTGCAGCGCCACGGCTAGGTCTGTCTCTTGGCGGGCAATCGCCCAGAGTGCCTCGGGGTAGAGCTGGGTGTGGAGCCCCCGAAACGCGACATAGCGGCCCCGCTCTGGCGCACCAAACACCACCGGAATCGCCGACATGCCCAGGCAGTCCACGCTTCCCTCCAGAGCCGCGCCCAGTGCTTGGGGAGCGGTGAGCGCGTGGTGAATGGTCGCACGGAGCGGCAGGAGAGCCGTCGGCTGGGCCCCGAGTAGCCCTATGGCTTCCAGATCGGCGGGCAGGCTCGTGGGAGGAGCCAGGCAGAGCTGCGTCTTCACTCCGGCACAGGCAAGTTGCTCCAGGATCTCCAGAAGCTCGGGGAGAGACTCTCCATAGAACGCGAGTCGTAGGCTCATGGCCTATTGTAACAAAAACGGCGCAGAGCATTTGCTCTGCGCCGTTTTTTATGGGGCTAAGTAAGCGACTAGCGCTTGCCCTTCAGACCACCCCCCCCCCCAGGGGGCGGCATGCCTGTGTCGGGTGGCGGGATACCCACTGCTGTTTTAGCCGCGGGCGAGTTATTGTCGATAGAGGCAGATACCGGAGCCGGCTTCTCTTCTTGTGTTTGGCTATTGCAGCCGATGAGCGGCAACACTAGAAGCGCAAGAAGAAGCGCGGTCGAAAGGGATTTCTTAATCATGGTACTTTCTTTCCTGATCTCTTAGTAGCGGTAGTCCCAGTACGTGAAGATTCGGCCATTAGCGGTGGTGCTAAAGTCGCAGCGCTCCAGGTCGTTGCGAACCATGGACTTCACGTGACCATCGGCAAACGCGACGTTGGCGCGGCCCGACTCCACAGCGGCGCGGCTTCCGCCACGGCCCCTCGTGTTGGAGTGGAGGTACCAGGTCCAGCCCTGTCCTCCCAGACCGACACAGCCACCCGGCAAGTTCTCCGGCCAGACACCCGTGTTACCCACCGCCTGGGAGATGGAGACTCCCGTGTTGTCCCAGACAGAGTCCGCAACGAGTAGCACGGTCTCGGCAGGACGCTGAATGGCGGCGGTTGCACTGCGAGCACCCCACTCGACCAAAAGAATGTTGACGGCGATCTTGCTGAAGGCGCTGTCGTAGTAGCCCGCCTGGTCCATTGCCGCGATGTAGGGGATACCTGCAACACTAGGGTTGGGGATGGCGGTCTGCCAGTT
>NZ_JAYUPA010000923.1:0-2907 GCF_043760365.1 Armatimonas sp. | reverse complement strand
GCAATCCCAGCGTCATCCGTTCCCATCAGGGCACTGCTACGAACCCCCACCAAATCAACAAGTCTCTCAATTCCGTGTAACATAGCTTAGTCATTCGGCACAATCATGGGGGATTCCTCCGCCCGTTGATGGCTCCCCCGTTGGAGGGGGGAGCCTGGAGAGCCTCCGGCTACCAAGGGCGTGCCGCCCATACAATCTCGGATGGCCGGAACGGCCTTTGTAGCGCGAAGCGCTCTCCAGCCCTGCCGTTCTGATCGGCAAGGCTACGATGCTACAGCGTCCAAACCTCTCTCTGGGGGGTGGAGAGCCACTCCGCCCCCCCTTCGGTGACAACGACCATATCCTCCAGGCTCCAGTAGCCGTAGCCCTCCACACGCACGCCCAGCTCCAGGGTGTAGACCTGCCCCACTTCCACGGGCCAGTGCGGGGTCTGACCGTAGCGTGCCCAGCACGGGCCGAGAATCCCACCGCCATCGTGCGCGACCCGTCCGACTTGATGTCCCAGCGCATGCAGATACTCGGGATAGCCCGCCGCCACCAGGAAGCTCCGCGCCGCCGCGTCTACCTCCCAGCCAGACACTCCCGGCTTCAGCGCTGCAAAGCCCGCTTCAATCGCGCCCAGCACGGCGGCGTGGGCACGAGAAACGGCCTCGGGAGGAGTATCCCCGACAAACCAGCAGCGCTGCAAGTCCGATGCGTAGCCGTTCTGCACCACGCCGAGATCGAGATGCAGGATATGGCCCGCCTCCAGTGCAAGCTCACCAGGCGTGCCATGGCCCACTGTGGAGTGTGGCCCACAGTTCACCATCGGGTTGCCTTCGGCCTCCCAGGCAAACCCCAGGCCACGCTCGTGGATCTTGCCGTGGACAAACGCACCGATCTGGCGCTCCGTACGTCCCAACGTCGCAAATTCCGCGACTTCCGCAAAGAGGGTGTCGGTCTCGGTGATTGCGCCCCGCATCGCGGCCAGCTCACTTGCGGTCTTGCGGCCTCGCAGCGCCCGGATGATCGGCTCGGCGGAGACAAGGGCGTTGGCGAAGCGCGTGTGAGCGAGGTAGCTCTCTAGTAGCCGAAACATCCCGTAGGTCAGCCCATCGCACTTATTGTCGTTCTCGGAGTAGTTCACCGCAATCTGCGGCGTGGCGACATGCACCGGGATCAGCTCCTCCAGCGCATCAAGAAGCGGCTCGCGGATAGACTGAACATAACCAATGAGCTCGTCCCAGTCGCCGGAATGCTGTAAGCCATCGGTGTCGAAGTTTCCCACCACCGCCACTTTCTTCCCGGACTTGCTCACCAGCAGCGCACTCTGCCATGTCAGCCCGCCCTCCATCAGAAACGGCAAGCACGGGTCGGTAAGCGCACTTGTCTCACGCACAAATGTCAGCCACACATCCACGCCCGACTGCGCCACAATCGCGGCGGCCTGATTTAGCTTCTCACGGGTCAAGTCACTCATGACCAAAAGTTCGTGATGCAGGAGACAAATCCCTCTCTGCCGAATGTGCTTTCATGCAGCGCCAGCAGAGTCATCAAGAGAAGCTTGCCCCTCGTACGCCGAGTACATCGGAGGCACTACAACAAGTTGCGGAACGACTGGAGCAACACACGCGCCGCAAGCCGCTCTTTGAGAGCTTGCTTGGAATCACCACGATATTATTTGTTTCTCTGGCAGTGCTCGGTAGTCAGATCAGTAGTTTCAGTATCGCATTAATCGGGTTGGCTATTGTTCTGTTTGTTCTGCTGGGACTATGTCTTGTCAAGTTCCAACCAGAGGATCGTAAGGGACTTCTCCAAACAACCGCCGCACTCCTTGAGGACCTACCTCGCACCGAGTTGCCCGGGCTCCTGCGGGTTTTACAGGCGCTGGAGCAGGGGCGTGAGAGCGCGAGTAAGCAGGAGAGGCAGGTTCGTCGGGTGGCACTAAGCCTGCTTGGCCACCACCTCGCCCGTGTCCCTCGCGACGAGCTCGATGCCCTCACGCAGGCAGACCGCCACTATCTACTTCGAGAGCTAGAGCGCCGGTTGAAGCGACTCAGGAACTCAAAAATAGGCGAGATAGAGCTGCCGATCCGGCTCTTTCTGGTTCTTGGGGAGCTACAAGAACCCGGAGCAGAGCAGCTCGCACACAAGGCCAGTCGCCATCCGGAGGAGCGCCTCCGAGCAGCGGCACGCGAGTACCGGATCCGCCCACACGAGCGTGGGCGGTAAGAGATATAATCTTCTCGCATGAAACTCTCGCGGCGGACACTGCTTTTATTGTCTCTGACGGCAGGTTGCTCGGGCAGTGGTGGGCCGTCCACTCCCACGGGCATTGTCTTTACGCTGGACTGGCCCGATGCCTCACGGACACTGCCGCTGGCCGCACAGAGCGTGCGCGTTCAGATAAAGCAAGGTAGTAAAGTGCTCGCGACGCGCATTTTTCTAGCGGGGCCAGACAGTGAGGAGCAGCTCACCGACCTTCCCTTTGCCGTCGCGCTCACCCTGGAGGCGGTCGCGTACCCCACACCGGAGGGCACTGGTGCGCCTCTGTCCGCAGCAACGATCCCTTTCAGCTTGCTCCAGGGGAAGCGAGAGCGATTGACGCTCAGTCTGACCTCCGTGATCTCAAGTGTCGTGCTGAGCTCTGTCACCGACGGTGCACAAACCACGCTGACGGCCACGGCGCATGACAGTGTGGGCAGTGCGGTGCTGACCGACCCCGCGCAGTGGGAGTGGAGCACAAGCGACAGCGACCTGGGGTCGCTGGCTCCCACAGGACCAACTGCCGTGTTTACCGAAGCGGGCTTTGGGGTTGCCACCCTTACCGCACGGGAGAAAGAGTCGGGCAAGTCGGCGAATCTGATCCGGCCTATCTGTAGCGGCGACCCGACCCCGACACCCCCACAAGTTGCATCGTTCCCTCTC
>NZ_JAYUPA010000922.1:0-8243 GCF_043760365.1 Armatimonas sp. | reverse complement strand
TCAACAACCGGTGCAGCCACGCACGCGGCCCACTTTGTGAGGGAACTATCAACAGCAACGAGTGTTCTGTGGTGTGTCCCTTGCACTACGGCAAGTTTGATCTCAAGACCGGCGCGGCGATTGATGGCGTCGTGAAAAAACCCGTCGAGACATTCCAGACGAAGATTGAAAACGGCATGGTGTGGGTAGGGACTAAGCTCCCCCCGCCGGGCGGGGGTTAGGGGGTTGGTGATGAACTACGACGCACTCTTAGTCCTTTCTTTTGGCGGCCCGGAAGGCCCAGACGATGTCATTCCGTTTCTGCAAAATGTGACAGCGGGCCGTAATATTCCCGTAGAGCGCCTCGCGGAAGTGGCGGAGCACTACCAGCACTTTGGCGGTGTGAGCCCCATCAACGCCCAAAACCGGGCACTGATCGAGGCACTCAAAGCCAGCAATTTCCCGCTCCCCATCTATTTTGGAAACCGCAACTGGCACCCGTTTGTCACCGATACCGTGGCGCAGATGAAGGCCGACGGCATCAAAAACGCGCTGGTCTTTGTGACATCGGCATTTAGCTCCTACTCCGGCTGCCGCCAGTACCGCGAAGACATCGCCAAGGCCCGCGAGGCCGTCGGTGAGGGTGCGCCGAAGTTTGGCAAGATCCGGGTATTCTGCAACCACCCGCTCTTTATCGAGACCATGGCCGAGCGCGTCAAAGACGCTCTCGCACAGCTCCCCGACGGCTCCCGCGTGGTCTTCACCGCCCACAGCATCCCAATCGGCATGGCCCGTGGCTGTGACTACGAAGCGCAGCTTAAAGAAGCCGCCACGCTCATCGCACAGGCGTGTGGCCTGCTGGAATCCCAGTTCGATATTGCCTACCAGAGCCGTAGCGGCCCGCCGCAGGTGCCCTGGCTGGAACCGGATATTCTGGACTATCTGCGGAACCTCTCCCCAAGTAACCTCTCCCCAAGCCCCTCTCCCGGGCGTTCGTACCTCACTGGGAAAGGGGAACAGGAAGGGGATTCGCTCCCCTCTCTTCCCCCACCCAGAGGGTACCCGGGAACGACTGCCCGCACCCAGAGGGTACCCGGGGAGGGGCTGGGGGTGGGAGAGGTTGGCCTCGCCGTCGTGCCGCTGGGCTTTGTCTCGGATCACATGGAAGTGCTCTACGACTTAGACTACGAGGCCAAGCACCTCGCTGAGGAGCTAGGTATCGCGTTTATTCGCGCAGGAACGGCGGGAACGCATCCCAAGCTCATTCAGATGATCCACGACTTAGTTGCCGAGCGCAACACCAACTCTCTCACCCGCCTAACCGTCGGCACACGCGGCCCCAACCCCGATGTCTGCCTCCAAAACTGCTGCCTGCGCGGCGAGGGTCGCCCCGCGATGGCAGGAAATACCAGGTAAAATAACTCCACGATGAATGTACTCTCTCTCCTTGCACTGGCGGCCCTTCCGCAGTCGCCGTATCTGATGCCCGATAACAAGGCAAAGCAGCCCAAGCCCGTTCCCCCGCCCCCAGGAGCCATCGTGCTCTTCTCGGGTAAGCCGGAGGAGATGGCAGCGAACTGGCGCAAGTTTGGCTCCACCAGCAATGCGGATTGGGGTGTGGTCAAGGGCGCGATGGTCTCCCAGAAAGGCAATATCGTCAGCAAGCAAGAGTTCACGGACTTCCTGCTGCATGTCGAGTTCAAAGTCCCCTATGTCCCCGAAGGCAAGGGCCAGGGCCGGGGCAACTCCGGCGTGGGCTTACAAAGCTGGTACGAAATTCAAGTACTGGACTCCTCGGGGCTGAAGGTTCCCGGTACCGGCGACTGCGGCGCAGTCTACAACCAGGCGGCCCCACTGGTCAATGCCTGCAAGCCCCCACTCTCCTGGCAGACGTATGACATTATCTTCCGTGCCCCGCGCTTCGTGGACGGCAAGCTCACGCAGAAAGCCCGGGTCACGGTGCTCCAAAACGGGATTCTGGTGCAGAACAACACGGAGATTCAAGGCCCCACGGGAATTAGTGGCGACCGCCCCATTGACAAGCCCGGCCCGATCTATCTGCAGGACCACCACAACCCCACGGAGTTCCGCCAGATATGGGTCGTACCGCTTCCCACCGACGGTTCCAAGAGCTACGATCCGAAGTAAGCGCCGATTGGAAATCGGCGTCCGCAATGGCGTTCCGCCGCGAAGCCCGTTCCGGGCTGGGGAAATAGGTTCGGTAGCCCGGCACGGGCTTTGCGGCTGAGGAACGAAGCCACTGAAGACGCCCAATTCCATTGGGCGGGATTCGCGAGGGCGGCAGTTACCGTCGCCGTCTCTTTCGCTCGGGTTTGTCGCCCGCTGCCCGGGCTCCTACAGGCGCATCAGCCTGCGCCTTATTGGCAGATATCAAGCCCACGGCGGCTTCGGCACTCTGGAGTATCTTGAGAGTCGCGGGATCCGTGGGTGCCTGGAGTATGCCACTCACGAGAATTGCATGCGGCACGGGACGTGAGGGCAGGTTTTTGGCAGTGTGGCCCGTGGCGATAATCTTGCCATCGTAGACAATGCTGGTGGAGAACCCCGAGTCCATCAAGACCGCCTCATGCACCCCAGCGGCGGCGGCACCACGTGCCATCATCTCCGTGGTCACGACCTCCAGAGTCGCTCCCAGAACCGGCTCGCCCTTGTCCGTCACCCCAAAGAAGGCGCGCTTACGGGGGTCGTTGAAGTCGCGGGCGGCATAGACAATCTCTTTTTTCGTACGCGCGACCCCCTCGTGAACAATCCACGCTCCCCCGAGAAAGACGTCGGTCGCATCCCCCATCAGGGAGAGCAAGCTTATCTCATCGTTGTTGGCATAGGGATTGAAAGGGACAATAGCGATCTTTTTAGGGCCCCAGACCACCAGCGGGCGGTTCCATATACGCGGCAGGCGCTGCTTATCCTCATCCGCAAAGAACAGGCTCTCGATCTGAGTGCGACAGGGTCCGATCAGAGCGTTGTCCACGGAGCGCAGGTCCGCATTCACAAAAAAGGTCCCGTTCATCCCCGCCACGGTGGAGGGAGTGTCGCGGATAAACTCCCCCACGGACTTACGCCCCGTGTCGGTGGCGCGCACGGTGAGTGGCTTGCCCCCTTTGACAAGGACAAGCCCCACGCCGTCGAATTTCCCCGTTTCCAGAGTCACCGGCGACTCAATCAAATTCCGCTCAAAGAGTGCAGCAGGTGCCTCTAGAGTAGCCTTCTGGCACTCCTCCCAGACTTTCTCCAGGCGCGTGTGGATGGTGCGATTGATAGCTAATATGTTCGGGGACTGCTCAGCGGGGCCATTTTCTACCGTGAAGCCCAGGGTATAGCCGATCTGCTGCGCTAGCGAGAATGTCTCCCCATCCGCACGCCCTTCCGGGTAGGCGATAGAAGTAACAGGGTGCCCCAGCTCCGCCTCTAGCGTCTTTTTAGCCTCATAAAGCTCTGTCTGCTGGACATCGAGCGGCTGCTTCTCAAACTCCGCCGGATGATTGACGGTATGCGAGCCGATCGTCACGAGTTTTTCGGCATCCAGAAGTCTCAGTGTCTCCCAGTCCATCTTGGGATGCGGCCCGTCCTTTTTGCCCACAAACGCCGTGTGCACAAACATCACTGAGGGGATCTTTTTCTCTTTTAGGAGCGGATAGGCATGATCGTAAAAGCCCTGATAGTTGTCATCAAAAGTCAGGAGCACGGACTTTTCGGGCACATCATCGCCACGGACTAAGTGGCGCTGGAGCTGCTCCATACTGATAAAGTTCGCACCCTGAGCCTCCAAATAGGCGATCTGCTCCTGGAACTCATCGGTCGTGCAATCAAAGAAGACCGTCTTTTGCTTCTTGGTGGCCACGATATCGTGGTACATGATCACCGGGATACGGCGGTTCTGAGCACGCGGTGAGAGCGGCGCAAAGAGTGCGGTATCAAACGGCGCGGGAGTAGCGGGGCGTGGAGAGGCGGCGGGCAACTCAGGGGAGGGAGGCGGGGTGTTCTTCTTGAAGGGACAGGAAGCACCGCTGAGCGCGAACGCCGCCACGGTCAAAAGACACAGAGACTTCTTCATGCGTCTTTCAGTATACCGTGTAACTTATTTGGGCAAGCGCTCGACGAGCTCGCGGAACTCGCGGACATCTTCGAACTGGCGGTAGACGGAGGCGAAGCGGACGTAGGCGACGGTATCCAGAGCGCGGAGTTTTTCCATTAAGAGCTCACCGATTACCTGGGAGGGCACTTCCCGCTCGGCGCGGGTGTAGAGCAGGCGCTCCAGTTCCTCAACCAGTTGGGAGAGGGCATCATCCGAAACAGGACGTTTCTTGCAAGCCAGCTCAATGGCCCGTCGGAGCTTACTGCGCTCAAAGGGCTCCCGTGTCCCGTTGCTCTTCAGCACCGTCAGACGTAGCTCCTCGACTTCCTCAAAAGTAGTGAAGCGCCCTAGGCAGGACTCACACTCACGCCGTCGCCGAATAGCGGCCCCCTCCCGTATCGGGCGGGAGTCGAGAACATGATCTTTATCGAGTGCAGCACAGTAAGGACATCGCATAACCCCCCCTATTCTACCTGAACTCTCCGTGCACTGGTACGTCTAGCAGGTATATTGACAAGCAGTAACTACCGATAACAGAGAGAACCTGTGAGTCAGGTAATTAATTTATGGTATAACCCATTATCCTTACCAGGGTAACTCTGAGGGATCAACGCAATTATGAGTCTGGAAAATGCACCACAAGATGCCCCGCTGACTGATGTCGTCGAGCGGACACCGTCGCTCCGACGAGCCTATGTCTTATTTATGGACATCGTTGGCTTCAGCCGTTTCAAGACGGCGCAGCAAGTCGCCGCTCAGAAGGAGCTCTCTCGTATGGTGCAAGAGATGCCTGAAGTCATCGCGGCACGCGCCGATACAGACAGCTTTATTGCGCGGCCAACCGGTGATGGGATGGCTCTGCTCTTCTTCAAAGACCTACTCTCACCGCTGCGCTGCGCTCTGCAGATCCATCAGCATCTTAAATACAACGCTGCGGAGATGAAGCAGACTATCGGGACGGATATAAAAATGCGTATGG
Source organism: Armatimonas sp. (assembly GCF_043760365.1). Lineage (GTDB taxonomy): Bacteria > Armatimonadota > Armatimonadia > Armatimonadales > Armatimonadaceae > Armatimonas. The sequence continues at coordinate 3,189 of NZ_JAYUPA010000922.1, read as the reverse complement.
GTGTCCATGCCGGGGAAGTGACCCTGGTTGAGGACATGAACCACAACGCCGATGCCGCAGGTGAAGGCATCATCATGGCGCAGCGGGTGATGGACCTGGGCGATGAAGACCATATTCTGCTTTCCTCCGAAGTTGCCAAGGTGCTCAAGGGAATCGAACCGTGGGCCAACTACCTCACGGATTTCGGAGAGGTGCGAGTCAAGCACAAAGTGGTCGTGCACGTCTATAATCTCTACGGTCGGCTTGATGGGCCGTTCTGTGGAAACCCCTCTCGCCCTCGCAGTATCTCTGAGGACTCACGCAATCGCGCCAAAGAAGCGCGTGCCCAGCGCCCCAGCCTCTCGGACATGCTCCTGCCTTATAAGAAACCCATTACGACGGTATTAGTGCTGGGAAGCCTGGGCTACGGTGGCTACGCCTACAATAAGAGCACCAATAAACTAACCGAGCTGTTTGAGTCCGCCAAAGTGGCTCTTGCTTCCAAGTCGAGCACGGATCAAAAGAAAAACGGTAAGCCCAGTGGCAAGTCGGGCTCCGGTAAATCCAACAATGGGACATCCTCCGGCGGTGGGACAAAAAATACCTCCAGTGGGGGCGGTATCAGCAGTAAAATCCCAATTCCCAGGGTGGTTGGTGATGATGTCTCCTCTGCGGAACAGGCCCTCATTGATGTCGGCTTTCATGTCGTCAAGAGCGAGATTTCGAGCAAAGCTCCGGCAGATCAGGTGGTCAAACAGTCTCCAAGTTCAGGCAGTAAGCTTCTTCCTGGATCTACCGTGAAGATCTGGTTCTCCAAGGGGGCGGGGTCGGAAGAAACCACAGAGCCGGGTGCCTCCACGGGCGACTCAGGGGGAGAGGAAACCAAGCCGGATACCGGGGGAGAAAAAGAGGGCGGTGCCTCGTCGAGCGGCGACGGTGGCGAAGAGTAGCTCCGGATGTCTGGTGTGATCGAGGGGATGCTGCGGCGCATCCCTCTCTTCTCTGGTCTAGCGGATACCGAGCTCGCCCCCCTAGCCCTACGCTGCCGACGGCGGCTCTTTCCGCCACGGGAAGCGCTCTTCCACGAAGGAGACGCGGGACAGACGCTCTACTTAATTCTCTCGGGCCACGTCAATATCCAGCGTGAGACACCCGACGGGAGCATCGTCCATGTCGCACGCCGTGGCCCCGGCGACCACTTTGGCGAGCTTTCGCTTTTTGATGACTTGCCCCGCTCCGCAGACGCCCTCACGGACACGGCGTGCGATCTCTTGATGCTGGACCGTCGTGAGCTACTCTTCTTTTTAGAAACCCACCCGCAAGTCTCCTGGGCAATCATCCGCACCCTCTCGTCACGTCTGCGAGAAGCCTCAGACCGCATGGTCTCCAGCGAGACACGTGATGTCCTGGCGCGTCTGGCGGCCTGCCTCCTAGAGAGTGCCGAAGCAGGGACTCCCGACACAAGGGGACATATTCGCCTCGATGGCCTCTCTGATGGTCGCCTTGCCCAGCGCATTGGTGCCACACGGGAAACTGTCAACCGACGGCTCTCCCGCCTCAAGCAGATGGGGGTCCTCCGCCGCGATGGCACGACGCTGATCGTCCAGAACACCGAGCGCCTGCGCACGCTCTGTTAACCATTTTTCCATTTCGGGGAACACCAGGCAGTTTCTTTCCGTATCTACTTTGCAAAACAAAGTTCTTTATCAAGGATACAAAAAATGAATAATGAGAAAAACCTGCCGCGTGCAGGCTCGCTTCTGGTGGTGGGGTTAGGGCTGGGCGCCCTAGCGGACTGGCTTCTCTACGGACAGCAGCTAGGGCTGGGCTGGACACTGTTTTTAGGGGCGCTCCCGCTAGCGCTTCTTATTCTCCTGCGGCACAACGGCATCCGCCCCGCCTGGGCGAGTCTCGGGCCGCTTCTGGGAGGGTATGCTTTCTTCGCAGTGATGCTCAGCGTGCGCAGCAGCGAGTTTGTCACCGCTCTGAATGCGACTGCCTGTGTGTTTTTGCTCGCGCTGCTGGCCCGCTTTGCACTCCCCGGCCAGCTTCGCGAGCTCCGGCTAGGGGAGCTATTGGGAGTCCCCTTTTCGTTGTTGGGAGCGACTCTGCACCGTGCCGCGCCGAGCGTCGCCGAGGTAGCCAAAACACTCCAGAGTGCGGAGAAACGCCGCAGTGCGGGGCCGTTGGTGCGAGGATTACTGCTCTCGCTCCCCGTCTTGATCGTCTTGGTTCCCCTCCTCGCCTCCGCCGATGCCATCTTCGCAAGCTACGTGACAGAGATCACGCACTGGCTACGACCGGAGCGCTGGGAGGAACAAGCGGGCCGCGTATTTTATGTGTTACTGATCACATGGCTCACCGTTGGGGGCCTGACAATGGCGCTCACGTCTCGGCGGCTGAGCGCTTCTCCCAAGGCTCCTGAGGAGCTGCCTCTGGGCTTTGTCGAGGCAATGACGGTACTCTCCAGCGTGGCGCTGGTCTTTGGGGCGTTTCTCTCTATCCAGTTGACCTATCTGTTTGGCGGCGCGGCGCGGGTTCTCTCCGTGCCGGGGCTGACCTACGCAGAGTACGCCCGGCGCGGGTTCGCGGAGCTGGTGACGGTGGCCGTGCTCACTCTGGCACTGATCCTTGGCCTGCAGGCACTCACACGGCGCACCGGAAAGCAAGCCTCGGGCTTCTCGGGACTTTCCACCGTGATCGTGCTAGAAACGCTGGTTTTACTCAGCTCCGCCTGGAACCGGATGGCGGCCTATGAATCTGCCTACGGTGCCACTCAGACTAGGCTGCACGTGGACGTGTTTATTCTCTGGCTGGGCGTGGCGCTGCTCTGGCTGATCGTCACGCTCTGGTCACGCCCGTGGTCGCCCCGGTTCGCCATCGGGGCTCTTGTCTGCGCCCTAGGCTTCGCGGCGAGCCTGAACCTGCTCAACCCCGATGCCTATGTGGTGCGGCGCAACGCCCAGCGTTGGGAGAAAACCGGCAAGCTAGACACCGACGCGCTCTACGATCTCTCAGAAGATGCCAATGCCGAGCTGCGCCGACTTTGCCAGAAGCTCCCCGAAGGCGAGCAACGCCGAAAACTACAAGGCTGGATTGGACCGCACCAGCGCCCTCTTGGCACCTGGCAGAGCTGGCACGCCGCTCGATCCGCCCAATGAAATTGGGCGTCTGCAATGGCACTGCGTGCCGCAAAGCCCGTGCCGGGCT
>NZ_JAYUPA010000921.1:0-8246 GCF_043760365.1 Armatimonas sp. | reverse complement strand
CCACGTTTCATGACTCTCCCCCTCCTGCGTTCTTTATCGCACACCCCTCAAGACAAATTAAAACATGCCGCCTGATTGCCGCCCATCCAGCGCGCCGCTAGCGTCAGGGCTTGTTTCTCCGTGAGAAGCCCCTCGCTTACCTCGGCTTGCAGCGCTCGTGTCAGCCAGGCTCGTGCCTGAAACGCATAGCTCACGCTGGCGTTAGGCCAGAACGAGTCGCCGCCGAAGGCAAAGAGTTTGTTGGCGGGAACCGCGTGAATGGCATGGCGCACAAAGTCCCGGGTGGCGTACGGGTCAATACTCCACGCCCAGCAAAGATCCAGGAAAACATTGGGAAAGTGCTTGGCAAGCGCTATTTGCTCATGGCCGTACGGGTAGCTGGTGTGCATCAGAACAAAACGTGCCTCAGGATAGCGGCGCAGGAGCCCGGTCAGTAAGCCCGACGGCACGCGCTCGATGGGCATGTAGCTATGGCCTGCATAGTACCCGGTATGGATCTTAATCGGTAGTTCATGACGGATCGCTTCCTCAATGCACCGCGCAAACATCCAGTCTCCCAGCGCGAGTTTATCGGCCTCTGTAGGCTCCGATTTTCCCAAAAGCGGCGCGATCTCGCTATCCGTGCGCTCCTGCCAGTGCAGGGTTCGATTGTAGGCATGCTGGCTCTTGATCGCAACGGCCTTCGGAGCCCACTGCGCGAAACTGCTGCCGATATGCTCCCGAATGGCCTCGGGAGTAGCGCAGCTCTCAGGAACATTACCCTGTACCAGCCCCACCACGCTAATATCGTACTGGAAGAAGTTATCGTCGCTCGGCTCGCAATTCCAGCGAAAGTCATCTATCTGGACATAGGAAAGATTGGCAACATCTCGCAAGAGCCGCAACCTCTCACCGGGCCTGCGCAAGCTCTCCGCAATCTTCTGCGCCACCGGAAGCGCTTCGACAGCAAGCTCGTCCATGCCGTAGACGCGCTTTGCCGTGAGCCGAACTGCCTCGCCGTAGCCCGTGTGCTGAATCGCCTCCCAGGCATCCCGAACGCCCAAAAAGCGCCCGGCCAGATCGTGGTCATTGCGATCCGTTAGCCGCTTCAGCGCCTCAGAGCTTGCCCCCGCGACCGCGAGATCCGCCCGCGTGTAGTGGTCGAATAGATCCTCTAAAACATCAGGGCCATCGGCGAGAAACTTCTCCTCCGTATGTAAGTGCTCGTGCGTGTCCGCCAGCGTCGTCGTGGCGATAAAAGCGGCAAGATCGGTCATGGATTTTCCTCAAAATATCCGCCCACTAAAAGTAGGCGTCAGAAAGCCTTCGGCTGAAAAGTCGTTCCGCGACAAAGAAGAGACTGGGTAGTCGCGGAGCGACTTTTTGGCGGAACGCCCTCAGACGCCTACTTTCAGTGGGCGGGCGCTGGATCGAGTCTGGGTACTGGATCAGGTCTGGGTAGCGTCCATGAGGTTATTTTACCGGACGAACGGCCACGCCTGCATTGGCAAGATAATCTTTGAGCTGCCAGACGGTGTACTCGCCGTAGTGGAGCATGGAGGCGAGCAAGACAGCATCCGCGCAGCCCTCGGTGACGGCGTCCACTAAGTGCTGTGGCGTCCCGGCTCCGCCTGAGGCGATCACGGGAATGGGGACGAGATCAGAGATGGCGCGGGTGAGGGGCAGGTCGTAGCCCGTCTTCATTCCATCGGCGTCCATCGAAGTGAGTAAGATCTCTCCCGCCCCGAGCTTGGCGACTTTTTCGGCCCACTCCAGCGCGTCTATTCCCGTGGGAGTGCGTCCGCCGTGTGAGTGCACCTCCCAGCCCGATTTGGTGTTGCCGGTTTTTTTCGGGTCAATCGCGACCACGATGCACTGGCTCCCGAAGCGCTCGCTGACCTCTCTGATCAAGTCAGGGTTTCGCAGCGCGGCGGAGTTGATCGAGACTTTGTCGGCTCCCGTAGCGACCATACGCCGGACATCGTCTACGCTTGTAATGCCGCCGCCAACCGTAAACGGGATGAAGACCTGCTCAGCCACTCGACTGGCGAGCTCAAAGATCAAGCTGCGCTTGTCCGACGATGCTGTGATGTCCAGAAAGACCAGCTCATCCGCGCCTTGGGCATCGTAGCGTGCTGCTAGCTCCACCGGGTCGCCCGCATCGCGCAGGCCCAGAAAATTCACGCCTTTAACGACGCGACCCTCTTTGATATCAAGACACGGAATAATCCGGCGGGTTAGCATGACTTTTATTCTATCGCGGCGAATAGTTGCGGCAGTATGAAACAAGAACCAACACTGCGTATCCCCGCCTTGACCGCCTACGAAGAGTCGGGCGTTACCGTCTGGTACGGCGAGATCAAGCAGGCAGGGCTACTCGTGCTCGATCTGGAGGGCAGGCAAGGTGATTTGTTTGTCGAGAAAGTGCCAGCAGGAGGCATCCTTAAGCCCGGCGGTGCCAGTCGGCACCTCGTCAGGGAGAAGGGGACAATCTCCGTATCCCCCGGCTACTGGCGCTTCGCCGTCAAGGGAGATGCCGAAGCGCTACTGCTCTCCGGCCCCACCGCGAAAGAGGCGCATTTTAATCTTAAGGAGCGCAAGAACTGCGCCTCCGTACACCTAGCCTACCCACTCGCCAAAGAGACGAAGGCTGAGTGGTTCTACAACGAAATAACAGTGCGCACGGAGCCACTCTATTCTTACTACATGGCCTGTGGCTTTGCACGCGGGTACTTTGGGATTCAAGTGAACAGCCCCACGGAGCGCCGCATTATCTTCTCGATCTGGGACAGTGGCAATGAGGGCGTGGATCGCAGCAAAGTGGCCGACGAAGACCAGGTGAAGCTCTTAGACAAGGGCGACGGTGTGATCGCGAGCGGCTTTGGCAACGAGGGCACGGGCGGTCATAGCCACGTGGTCTATCCCTGGGAGCGTGACACAACCTATAAATTTCTCGTCCACGCCGAGCCCGTACAAATCGGAAAAGGCAAGCAGACCATCTACTCGGGCTACTTCTGGTTCCCGGAGAAGCGCACCTGGGGCCTCATTGCCCGCTTCCGTGCGCCCAAAGATGGCAACTATCTCAGCGGGCTCTACTCGTTCAATGAGAACTTCGACGGCGACAATGGGCAGCTTCTGCGGCTGGCGGAGTTTGGCCCGAGCTGGGTGCGCAGTAGTGATCATAAATGGCAAGAAATAGAATCAGCAAGCTTTAGCTGCGATGCCACCGGGCGTGCCAAAGACCGGCTGGACTTTGCCGCAGGAGTGGCCAAGAGCGGGCGGTGGTATCTGTCCAATGGTGGGTTTGTGAAGAACGGGATTGCCTACAAAGACCCGCTCCCTCCGCGCAAGTTCCACGGCAAGCCTCCCGAACTGCCGAAGTAGGGTTAGCTACGTAGCATGCGGCGTGTGAAAGCGAGGCAAAGACCCCCGAGAACCAGGGCTCCCAGGCCCTCGACACCGGGAGCTGTTGTCGCTCTTAGCTGAGGCGCGGTTGGGAGCGGCTCGGCAAAAGTACACTTGGCTCCCAGCAGCGCACAAAAGGCTCCCAGGAGCCCGATAGTGGAGAGCGCCATCAGTGCCGCCACAAATTTGTCTTTGGTATTAAGATAACTCACTCTGGAGTTAGCCTAATGCAAGATTCGTAGCATTTGCACTATGCAGGCAGCAAAACCCGTATTTCTACGGATAATGTTTTATTTCCCGAGAATCTGCATCTGGGTTGCCAGCGTGAAGGGCTTGCCCGGCTCTAGCTCGTAGGTCAGCTCGCCGTAGGTGGCGGCAAAGCCGGTTTCGGGTGCTTCATAGCGACCCTGCGCGGTCTTGCCGGAGGCCACGATCTCCTCGGATGTCCACTTGGAGTCGCGGAAGTCTGTGGTGGCAGCGGTGCAGTGGAAAAGGCGCGCGGAGACGAGGGGGACATCGCTCTCGATCCGTAGCGCGGCACTCCGTTTTGTGGCAGTCCACTTCCAGGTCGGTGTCGGCCATTTTTTCGCCTGTGCCAGTGTACGGGAAAACGCGGCCAGGGTGGTGAGAAGCCGCCCACGGTCCTCCAGCCCGTGGCCAGAGTTGGGCATGTAGAGTACCCACTTCGCGCCCTTGAGGCCATCCCAGTAGAGATTCAGCGCGTCCTGTGACCAGTAGCGATCATTGGTGCCCAGCAGGATCAGCTTGGGGAGCGTGAGCTGATCGCGGTACGAATACGGATCCTCCAGCTTCATCAGTTCTTTGCCACGCGGCGCAAGAAGTAGCTTGTCGAAGCCGACAGCGGTGTAGTCCTCCACTTGCTCGCTTGGCTTTCCCAGCATCTCCAGTTGGTGTCCGATCTGCTTTTCGACATTGAGAATATCAATGACCATCGGGGCGATCCCGACCACGCGCGTATCACCGCTCGCCCCGACCAGCCAGGTCGTCCAGCCGCGCTTGCTCGCACCCGTGATTAGGAAGCGCTTCAGCTCAGGTTTGAATGCCTGGAGCGCGTCCATGGCCTTAATCACCGCCTTTGCCATAGGGAAGTGCAGTGGCCAGGTATCATCACCAGTCTCTAGGAATTTTTGCCAGGTATAGACAATTAATGCATCCTCTTTGAGACCGCCGTAGAGAGGTTGCTTCGGAATATGGTAGAGAATGGCAAACGCACTCTGAGCACTTTTTGCGGCGAACATTCCGATCAGCTCCTCCTCGGAGGAGCCCCCGCCTCCCGTGTTGAGCAAGGTACAGAAGTTGGCGGCGAGCACTTTTTCGGGCACAAAGAGCTGCAAACGGTGCTCCCAGAGATGCTCATGCCAGGTCTGTGAGACCAGCCAGAGGTCGTAGATCATTCCTCCGGCGATCTTTTTTTCGCTGCGTTTTTCCCACTTGTAGGCAGGTTCTGGGCGCGCAATGTAGCCACGCAGGCCACCTTCGGCGTGGGCAGTGGCGGGAAGGGAGCCCGCGAGCGCGGCTCCGGCAAAAGTTGAAAGAAAACGTCGTCGGTTCATAGCTGTACATGATACCCTAGTAATCGGAATGAACGATCTCGATCCCTGTGTTTTTGTTCTCTTTGGTGCGACCGGCGATCTTACCCGCCGCAAGCTCACCCCCGCTCTCTATGCCCTTCACCGTGAGGGCCTGCTTCCCGAGGACTTCGTGATCCTGGCCTATGCCCGCCGCGATAAAGATGACACGGTCTTTCGCGCCGATCTCAAGGCCAATATGGCGGAGTTCGCCCCCAATGTCCCTCTGGATAAGTGGGACACGTTTGCTCAGCGCTGCTTTTATGTCCGTGGTGAGTTCGACTCCACCGAGGGGTTTACTGCGCTACGCGAGAAGCTGGAGACCGTGGACACGGAGCGCAATGCTCACCATAACTGGCTCTTTTATCTCGCCATCCCACCGGAGCAGTACGAGGGAGTGGTAGAGCATCTAGGCCAGGCGGGGCTCTCACGCCGTGGGATGACGGATCACGGCTGGGCACGGGTGATCGTCGAGAAGCCTTTTGGCTACGACTTAGAGACCAGTCGGCATCTCAACGAGGCGCTGCTCGGGCACTTCACAGAGGATCAGGTCTACCGCATTGATCACTATCTGGGCAAAGAAACTGTCCAGAATATTTTGTTCTTCCGGTTCGCCAACGAGATATTTGAGCCGCTCTGGAACCATAAGTACGTGGATCATGTGCAGATCACCGTTTCCGAAACGATAGGTGTGGAGGGGCGCGGCAACTTCTTCGATGCCACGGGGATGACTCGCGATGTACTGCAAAATCACGCGCTGCAGATTCTCTCGCTTGTGGCCATGGAGCCGCCCGTGCGCCTGGATGCCAACGCCGTTCGGGACGAAAAAGTGAAGGCGATCCGAGGAATCCGGCCTATCTCTCGCGAGGATGTTCATCGGCTGACCGTGCGTGGCCAGTACGATAGCTACCGCCATGAAGAGGGGGTTCCCCCGGGCTCCGATACCGAGACCTATGTGGCGATGAAACTCCACATGGACAACTGGCGCTGGGCGGGAACTCCGTTCTACGTGCGCTGCGCCAAGGCGATGCCCAAGCGTACCACGGAAGTGGCTGTCCAGTTCCGGGCGATTCCGCAGGTGCTGTTTGCAAGAACCAACCGCGATGAAGTGCATCCCAATGTTTTGGTGCTACGCATCCAGCCCGATGAGGGAATCTTCCTTCAGATGGGGGCCAAGCAGCCCGGGCCGAACATGACCCTACGCCCCGTGAAACTCGGCTTTCTCTACCGCGATGAGTTCAAGGACATGCCTATCGCCGATGCCTACGAGCGGCTGATTCTGGACACGATCCGGGGCGATGCGAGTCTCTTTGCCCGTGGCGATGAGGTCGAGGCGGCGTGGAAGCTCCTTACTCCCGTGATGGAAGCGTGGAAAGAGCGCCCGCACGATATCCAGCCGTACTTCACTGGCACCTGGGGGCCGGAGAAGGCCAGCACGCTGCTCGATCCCGGTCAGAGCTGGAGAACCCCGTAATTGCCTCCGATGCGCCCCGAGCTGGTCTGTCTTCTTGCGTTTCTGGTGGGGGCCATTCCCTTTGGGCTAGTGATTGGTAAGCTCAAGGGAATTGACCTGCGCGAGAAAGGCTCCGGCAATATCGGGGCGACCAATGCGATGCGCCAGCTCGGCAAGCCCTTGGGAGCACTGGTCTTTGTTCTGGACGCGCTGAAGGGGGGGCTACCGGTTTTTTTAGCCCACCGGCTGGCACTGAGCCCTGAGTGGGTTGTCGGGGCGGGGTTCGCGGCAGTTTTTGGGCATATTTACTCGCCGTTTGTGCGCTTCAGGGGCGGAAAAGGCGTCGCCACGGCCCTTGGCGTGCTGCTCGGCCTGGACTGGCGGGTCGGGCTGAGTGCCTTTGGCGTTTTTGTCGTGGTTGTGGCGGTTACCGACTACATCTCCGTGGGCTCGATTGCCGCCGCCGTGGCTCAGGCGAGCCTCTTCTGGGTTCTGGGCGACCCACCCGCCCTGAAGCTCTTTGGTGCCGTTGTGGGGGTCTTTGTGATTGTCCGCCACCGTAGCAATATCCAGCGCTTACTCAAAGGCGAGGAGAGCCACTTTCGCAAGAAGCCTTCCTCGCCCTAAGCGTCTCTCTTCGCTACGCTTTTCGCGCCCCTTTCTTCGGAGCAAGCCGCTCTAGAACATAGAGCCTCGGGTGCATTCCGCCCAGCGCGAGGGGAATCACGCGCTCGATCTTCCACTGTGGCCCGAGAGTTTCTTCAAACAGGCGAATCTCGTGCGTGAGAAAGACCCCTGTCCCGCCCGGCCGGAGCAGACGGGCGGCCTCGGTGAGGAGCGCGGGGTAGAGCTTGACGTTGTCTTTGTGCGAGCCGATGCGCTGCCCGAACGGCAGATCTGCGGCAATTGCATCCGCCCAGCCATCGTCCAGAGGCACTGCGGTCGCGTCCCAGTCTTTCAGCTCGACTCCGTTGGCCGCCGCCGCTGTCCGAGCCGCCTTGCTGGTGTCGCAGCCCACTGCGGTTTTTTGCTCGCGCTCAATGAGGATTGTCCCGGAGCCCGCGCAGAGATTCAGAAAGTGCTCGGACTCGCCCGCAAGCTTGGCCATGGCATAGCCCACGCAGGCATTGACGGCACCCGGGTAGTTTGACACGCGCCAGGCTCTGGTGGAGAGAGGGCGCGGCGAGAGGCTCACTAGGCTCTCCCAGACCGTGTAGAACTCATCCACCTCGGGAGCATCGTCACGCGAGCGACGACGCGGCGGCTTCTCCACTTTCTTCTGCAGAGGCCGCAGCCGCACAAGAAGTGTCTGGGTCTCCTCGCCCGTGTTGTCTACCGTGAGATTCAGTGCCTTTGCCAGCTCGCTTGCCAGCCGGGCCATCACCTCGGTGGCACGTCCCGCCGCCGCCAGCCGCAGCGACGTGAAGCTACCCTCCGGGTGAAGCGCGATTGCGGCTCGACAGTCGCTGAGAATTGCGGAGAAGTACTGATGCCCAAGCAGCCCCGTGGGGCGCGGCACGGGATGCAGACGCCAGCGAAAGACCGCCACGGCCAAGCGTAGAGCGAGTAGGCGCTCCGCCTTACCACTAAACGCGAGGCGCAGCACCCCCGGCTCATCTCTCTCTTTTTTAGGAGGCGAAGGGAAGCGCTCCCGAATCTCGGCAGACATAAGCTGCTCCAGTCCAGGCACGGTCTCGATAATGTACTCAGCGGTAGGTTCAGGTTTCTTAACCGAGACAGGCTCGGGCTTTGATCCCGGCTTGCCCTTGCCACCTTTTACCGCTTTCAGGGGAGGCTTTGGAGTGACCCGTGGCGCACTT
>NZ_JAYUPA010000920.1:0-8249 GCF_043760365.1 Armatimonas sp. | reverse complement strand
CGCTGGGGCCACCGGAGAGCCCGACGGGCACCGGGTAGATCGTGATATTCTCGCCATTGATGCTCAGGGTCATCTGGCTCGCAGCCGCTTCCACCCCTTGCTGCACAAACGGCAGGGGAGCGCCAAAGGGCCGCTCGACAAGCTCTAGTGGGCCAAGCTGGCTGAGCGTCGTCTCGATCTCAAAGCCCTCGATCTTGACCCGAACCCCGACACTATCGGGCAGTGCTGTGAAAACCTCGATCTGCGCTTCAAGCGTGGGAGCACTCTCAAACGGGGTGCCCGCGAAGATATTGGGACCAAAGTACGCCCCGATCTGCGGGTCCGTGGAGACAAAGCCCATAAAGAGCGGCGCTGCGCTCGGGTCGGGCTGGTAGAAGACCATGCCGCTGGCCGCCGAGCCGAGCGGGGTGTGGACAATCCGTCCGATATGAACGATCACATTGGGCTGCGCCCCGCCAGGAACGGTGGTGGCGACCATGTCCACGCCACCCTCCCAGCTCATCCAGTTTGTAACTTGCATTTTAAAGTACCCTTTCACGTAGCACTCTATCCTGCCCGCGTTACAGGGGCGTTACAGGGAGCTTCTTTGTCCAGGAGCTTGTGCCGTTTTTTTCCACGGTGATGGTAGTCTCGCCACGGACAAAGGTCAGGCGCGTGAGGCTGGCTGTGGGCTGCTCGTAGCGGATATCGGTGTCGCCGCTGGAGACGGAGACAGCGCTGGCGATGCGCAGTGAGGGACTCAGGCCAATAAAGAGCCCAGCGGCGCGGTGGGCCCGCAAGTAGGTATCGAAGGTCACCGTAAACCAGCTCTGATCCCCGTCATCGCGCACAAAAGCGACTGTACGGGCACCGAAGTCCTTGAGAAGAGCATCCAGCTCCGCAACGCCCGTGGTCAGGGTTCCCGCTTTCCACTGAGCGAGCCAGGCGGCATCACTGCCGAGCGCGAAATGGATCTCGTGAGGATTGTAGGTGGAGGCGGCGTGGATCGTCTCAAGCTCAGGATAGGAGCGGCGGACAGTGCGAAGGGTACTGTCAAAAGAGCGGGCCACATCGAGGGGAACCGTGTAGCTCGCTACCTCACGTGCGGCAAGTAGGGGGGCATCTGGGTCGAGACTTGTCTCGGAGCGTGATGTCACGAAATCCTCTCCCGAGCCACGTCCCCCGCAACCCGGCAAGAGAAAGCCACTTGCCAGCAGAGCCAGAAAGATAGTTTTGGAGCGTCCCATGGCCCCTATGGTATCGTATTTTGCCGGGGATGGAAATCCCCCGCTTGGAGGATCGCCGCGCAGAGATTATCCACCCAGCGGTCCAGGCTGGCGTGTTTTTCGACCCAGAGACGCGCATTGCTGCCAAGCTTCTGGCGCAGTGCGGGGTCGTTTTGTAGGCGGCGGATGGTTGTCTCCCAGGCACCAGAATCGCCGATGGGCACATAGAGACCGTTCTCGCCATCGCAAATCGCATCGGTCTGGCCCTCCGTGCGGCTGACAACGACGGCTTTCCCGCAGGCCATAGCTTCTAAGATCGCGGTGATTCCCGCCTGGAAATCGTTCTCGTAGAGCGGCACCGCAACAACCGCCGAGGAGGCGTAGAGCGTGCGGAGCGCGCTGTACTCGTAGCGCTGCGCCGAGACATTGGCGGGCATGGTGCGCTTCTGGGTCTCGTTGGTGTGCTTCGACCAGGGCGAGGCGGCGGCTAGAGGGAACTGCGTGTCCGGCAGGCGCTCGGCGGCGACAAGTAGGGTGGGGTAGTCGCGCCACTCCAGCCCGGCGGCGCTGACCTGCTGCGTGATCTCTGTGACTTCAGGGCGGGGTCGCCAGAAGTTCGCATCGGCGTGGAAGGGGATCAGGCGCAGGCGCTCCGCCGGAATCCCGAGACCTTTCTCGCCTTGTGCGCGCTGCGTGGTGGCGTAGACAAGGATCGTGTCCATCTCCCGCCAGAGCTTCAGCGTTCTGAAAAACAGTGCTTTCTTGCCCGTCGAGAGCCGGTGCCCAATGGTGACATGGCCCGGGCGCGTCTTGCCCGAGAGCCGTAGCAGGAGCGCTAAAAATATCCCGATATTCTCCCCATTGGTAAAGAGGGAGCTGTAGTGCTTGCGCCGTCGCCAGCCCGCCACCGCCAGCGCGATATCCTTGCCCAGTGCCTTTCGTGCCAGCCGCACCAGTGGATCGCGGTCGGCCTCCAGCGCTCGGTAGTCGTAGAGCTCCGCGCAGGTGCCACGCGCCTCTAGCCCGGCGGCCAGGGCATCGTAGTCCATGGTCGGGTGCGTGTCGGCGGCGATGGCCTCGGCGAGGTTCTCTTTGCGGTAGCTGGGGATCAGGAGCAGAGTCTTCATTTTTGGGTCAGCCCTTTCAGGCGGGCGAGGATGCGGGGATAGTTCACAGCGGCATCAAAGCGGGATAGCGCCTCCTGGCGGGCGTTGTGCCCTAGCCGCAGACGCAGTGCCTGGTCCGTGAGTAGGTGTTCCAGAGCACCGGCGAGCGCGGCTGCATCGCCCACGGGCACGAGCTTACCCGTCTCGTTCTCGACCACCACCTCGGGCAGAGCACCGACAGCAGTCGTGATCACGGGCAAGCTAGCGGCCAGCGCCTCTAGCACAGCTTGTGGCAGGCAGTCCGCGCGGGTGGGGAAGACAAAGAGATCCGCCTCGGCAAAGAGCGAGCGCAGGCGCTCCGAGTTGGGCGTGACTCCATTAATCACGGTGATGTGCTCACAGGGCGCAATATCCGTTGTCTGGGTCACCAGGTGCAGGTGCGTCTTTCGCCTAATGGGTTCGGGGAGGCGCTCAAATGCCGCTAAAAGGGTGTCGCCGCCCTTGCGCACAAAATCGCCGCCGACAAACAGTAGGTTCAGAGGGGCACCAGGGCTGCGGGGCTTTCGAAGCGCACGCGCCGCATCCCAGGCGGCGATATCAACCCCGGGCGCAATGACATGGATTTTGTCAGCGGGAACCCCGTAGTCAGCAACCAGTGAGTCTTTTGTCCACTGGCTCCAGGTGATCAGGCCGCGTGCTGCCGAAAAAGCCCGCTGATTGAGCCGTGCCTTGAGGCTCTCAAGCTTCCCGTTGCCGGGTGTGTGACCGTAGTGTGCACCAAGCTGGTCGTACTGTACGGGAGTGGCATCCAACGAGATTAGGCCCGGTGTTTGCCGGAGCAGGCCCGCCGAGAGCAGAGCCGTGACCTGGGTATGGAAAAACAGCGCGTCTAGCTTCTGGCCGCGCAGGCCCAGATAGGCACCCAGTGAGGCTCTGAGAGACCAGTTTGAGCGAACCCCAGGAAGCTTTGCCCAGGCCCCAGGAGTGTTGTGGTACGGCAGCTCGATGAGCTGCGGCTGGACAAGCGAGTCGGCGGCGAGGGCTACCTGAAGGTTTTTTGCATGGGTGGTGTGTCCCAGGGAGTGCTCCAGGGCGAAGCCAATTTTTAGTGTCGCGGGCATTGCGCGCTCCTCAAGCCAGCGGAGGTGTGCCGGTGAAGTTCTCAAACGCTGCAGCGGGCTCTTGGGGGTGCGCGGCGCCGATACCGTAGCGGGTGAGTAGGTGCGTGATCAGGTGCTCTAGGCGGTGCTTGGGGAGCCGAGCCGGAGCAAAGATAAAGACATTCTCGTCTATCTGCAGCAGGCTCATGCGGCGACGTTCCGCTGTGAGGCCCAGGTAGGTATTGGGTGCGATCTCGCGGCAGACGATCTTACCCCGGCTGGTGCGGATCATCATGTGGCGGTCGTTGGCAATCGCACGGGCATGAGTAGCCGCCGTCTCATTGATGTCGCCAATGGGGTATTCGAGGTCGTCTAGATCTACAGTTGTCGTGACGACAATCTTTTTTGAGGCGTTCATTACGTGTGTTCCCTAAAACTTTTTTATTTTCGAAGACGTGCTTCGCTGGGCTCCGTTGTTCGCACGGGAGCTGTCGTGATATTTAGTTTTGAACCATCCGTCGTGGAGTGTGGCTCCTCGATCAGTGGTCGCGGTCGTGACGGTTGCCGCCCCATGCGTACTTTCAATGCCTCATTTACCAGGCCGACTAGCAGAGGAAGATCCCGGCAGATATAGCGCTTATAGAGCCGCTTGGGATCCTGAAGCAGACGCCATGCCCACTCCATCCCTGTGCGCTGAACGAGCCGGGGCGCTCGGGAGATCATGCCCGCTGCCATCTCGAAGCTCCCCCCGACCCCGATACTCACGGGGACGCCTAACTGCATCTTATGTCGGGCGATCCACTTCTCTTGCTTAGGGGCACCCAGACCAACTAGTAAAACATCTGGGTTTGTGGCGCGCAGGATCTTGGCGATTTTCTCTTGTTCCTCAGGTGTCTCAAAGGCCTCTTTGGGCGGGCAGTAGGTTCCGCAGATCTGCACACCCGGGAAGCGCTCTTCGAGAATCGTTTTGGCGGCGTCCGCTGCGCCCGCCATCCCCCCCAGAAAGAAGAGCTTCAGGCCCGTCCAGGCCGAGGCGCGGCAGAGTTCAAACAGCAAATCACTGCCTGCGACCCGCTCAACCAGGTTCGCTGTATCGGGGCGGAGGCGTGAGAGCCAGACAATCGGCATCCCGTCGGCCAAGACGAGGGCAGCGCTCGCGTAGATCGCTCGAAACTCTGCATCCTCTTTGAGCAGGGCTAAGTGATCCACGTTGCCTGTACAGACATGCTGGGGAGCATCCGCTTTGTGGACCACCTGTAGGATGCGCTCGACGGCCTCCGCCATACTGACGTTATCAAAACGTGTGTTGCTGATTATTACTTGTCCATTAATACGCGACATCTTCATAGTTCTCCGAAAAAAGCACTCTGGAAAAAGCAAAGCAGATTCTGTGCCGAAGGGTGATTAAAGCGCTAAAAATTAGTAGGCACCGTCGCCGCGTAGAACCGCAGGTAGCGCACGCAGCAAGATAGAGAGGTTGAGCAAGAGCGAGCGCTTGCGCACATACTCCAGGTCCAGAGCGATCCATTCCTCGAAAGTCAGGCGGGAGCGCCCGGACACTTCGCGCAGGCAGATCAAGCCCGGCGGGACACTGAGCCGCTCCAGAGGATAGTTCGGGTAGCTCTCAATCTCACGGGGAAGATGAGGGCGTGGCCCCACCAGGCTCATATCGCCTTTAAGAACATTCCATAGCTGGGGCAGCTCATCGAGGGAGTAGCGCCGCAGGACTCTGCCGATTCGGGTGATACGCGGATCGTGCTGCATCTTGAAGATCGGGCCGCTGGCCTCGTTTTTTGTACTGAGGCTCTCCTTGAGGGCTTCCGCGTTGGCTACCATACTGCGGAACTTGTAGAAGGCAAAGCGCTTCCCATTCTGTCCGACACGCTCCTGATGAAACAGAATCGATCCCCGATCCTCCGACCAGACGAGCAGGGCCACCGTCGCTAGAACCGGCGCGAGCACGGTGAGTGCCGTGGCCGCCACCGCAATATCAAGAGCCCGCCGCAAAGGCTCGGAGAGCTGCCGTTCTCCCTGAAGGGGAATCTCGCGTAGTGTGGATGACTTAACCATTCTTCTTAATTTCGCTCCCGTGAATTTCTGCGAATTTACGTTGATGAAACTAAAGCCCTACCAAAAATGTGCCTGAGTGAGGGGAAAGAGGGAAAACTGGTAATTTTAGGGATGAAGAAAGGGGAACGCAAGCTTGCTATAACTTACGTATAAGTTATGTAGTTTCGGTGAAGATACCTGTTAATATTGCTTGTAATGGTGATATTTATACTAGTTTTTGCTCTTTTGATGCATAAATGCCTTAAATAGATCTGCAAAGAAGTGGGGGTGTCTTCCGATCTTCGGAGAGTAGGGAATGGGTGTTGTGGAAAATTTAGAAAATTATTCTAGTGGGGAGCTAATTGGCACAGGGATTGCTTTAGCACTATAAGTGCCTCTGTGGGGCAATTCACTTAATACGGGAGAAGGGGAGCAATGAAAATGAGAACTAAGCAAGTACGAAATATTTTGGGGATGCTAGGATGTGTCGCGCTGAGCCAGAGTGCTTGGGCGCTGGGACCGATTCCAGGAGGCATCGTGGTATCGCTTGTGCTGGGACAGCAAGCCCGCCGCGTCGCGGTGCCCGCCGCTCAGGAGCGCCCTCTGATACTACCCTCCCCGACGCAAGCCGCTCCGGCACAGCCTGTTCGTTATAAAGTGCGCTGTGGCGACTCACTGGAGATAAAAGTGATGGGCCGCCCCGAGCTCACCCAGGCCATTACCGTTGCGCCGGATGGGACCATGATCTATCCCTACGTGGGGGAGCTGGAGATTGCAGGAAACACCCTCCAGCAGGTCAAGAGCAAGCTCGAAATTGGCCTCAAGCGCCAGATTGTCAATCCCCAGGTGCTGGTCTCCGTGGTCAAGCGCCAGATGGGCACTGTCTCTATTCTTGGACCGGTGAAGGAACCAGGCAAGCGGGAGCTCGGCGATGACTGGCGCGTACTAAGCCTACTCTCCGACTCCAAGGGCTTGACCGTCGAGCCGGAGCTGGTCACCATGCGACTGGTGCGCCGAGGCGGGCTGACAACTCTCAACGTTGATCCCATCAAGGTATTCAGCGACCCCACTCTGAACTACGTGCTTGAGGACGGCGACCTGCTGGTCATTCAGGAGCGCAATAAGAGCGAGACCATGGTAAACGTCCTCGGCGAGGTAGGTAAGCCCGGCTACGTGATCTGCCCGCGCGATGGCTCGCCTCTGGCAGCTCTGATCGCTGCGGGTGGAGGCAGCCCTAAAGCCGCCCTCTCCCGTGCGACTCTGCGGCGCGGCTCCGGCGGCACTCCCATCCCGGTGGATCTTAGCAACCCGGATAAGATTCCCCACGACCTCCAGCTAGGCCCTGGCGACACGCTCACTATTCCCGCCAACTTGCGGCAGGTCTTTCTGAGTGGCGGGGGCGTGTTGAAGCCCGGTGCTTTAGATATTCCCGATAATATCCAGCCCACGCTCTACTGGGCAATCCAGCAGTCGGGGGGGGTCTCGCAGGATGGTGACCTTAAAAACGCGGGCATTATCCGAGTCGCTCCCAATGGAACACCGATCCGTAAAACCGTCAATCTGGAGAAGATTCTCAAGAACTCGACCGCCCTGGGGCGCGATGCGGACGAAGTGGCCAAGCTCAACGCGCTGCTCCGACCCGGAGATGTCCTCGAAGTTCCCCTGAAGGGCCGTCGGTCCGGTGGTTTTCGCTTTGGGTTCAATGAGCTGACACTGGGTCTCTCGACCTTTCTGCTGATCCGTCAGGTGGCTAAATAACTATGTATCGTCGGACGAATGTACTCTATCGAGTGGTGGACGCGCTGTTTCGGAACCGGAATATGGTTCTGATCACTATTCTCTGCGTCGCCATTCCCGTCGCCTTGTTGCTGATCTTCCGCTCCCAGGGCTACACCGCCACGGCTGCGGTGAGTGTGGCGCAGGAAGCGAAGATCCTTCGTGGCAAGATGAACGCCGATCTGGATCAAGCGGGCTGGAAGACCGCATCAGACGTGAATGTCGCTCAACTGAGCATCTTACTAAGAGATGTTAAGCAGGGTGGCTTCGTGGACGATGTCTTTCAGCGTGCTGCGCTCACCCCTCCTGTTTCTTTAGCTCCGGGCGTGAGCGACAAGCGGGTAGAGAAGTTCCTGGGCTCTATCTCCGCGAGAGCGGACGGCGATAATCTCTTTACGATCAGCCTGAACTGGGACGAGAGCGACGAGTGCAAGAAGATTGTCCAGGCGGTTCAGGAGCAGTACATTGCTGCGCAGGCACTCACCAACCAGCAGTCCTCGACAAATCGTGCGGAGATTTTAAAAGAGCAGCTCGCCAAGAAGGAGACACTGGTTCAGCAGGCGATGGTGGCACGCGAGCAGTTTCGCAAGAAGCACCCGGAGGTCGGCCCCGATACCCACAATGTTCTGATGGATCGTATTGGCTATCTGGAAGAGCGCCTGCGTCGCGCGAAGCTCATGATCGACGAGGGAGGAGAGCGCATCTCGCAGGTGGCTCCTCGTATCCGAGGGGAGAATAAGTACATCATTACGGACACCAGTCCGCTGGTTGTCCTGGGAGACAGCCCCGCCCTGAAGCGCCTCAACGATCTGCAGGATCGCCGCTCCCAGATTACTGCCGGGGAAGGCGCGATGCGAAAAGACAGTGACGCCGTGCGCGCCCTGGATCGGCAGATTGACCAGGCGCAGCTAGCGGTTGCTAAAGAGCGGCGTGAGAAGCAGCGCAATGGCGGCACCTCGAAGCGCGAGCTCAACCCGCGCTACGGGGCACTTATAGATGAGGCAAGCCAGTCT